>NC_009497.1:600000-877438 GCF_000063605.1 Mycoplasmopsis agalactiae PG2 | reverse complement strand
ATTAATATAATAAATAATAAATAATATAAACAACTTATAAAGTGTTTATATAACAAGTTATCCACAATTTTTTGCATAGTTATCCACATGTGTGTGTTGATAAAAATGAGAGAAAAATTTAAAAATATAATCCAACATAATTTAATTTAATAAGCCTTTAATATTCTATAATTAATAAAAATGTTTATGAGTAATGAAAGTAATTCAGGAGCCATAAGGCTAAAAGGGAAGTTTTTAGTTGTAAAGTGAAGCGGAGCTGATAATAACATTCCAAGAGAGCTCTGAATTTTTGAATCAAGTCCTGAGAGAGAGCGTTTTTTCATTTACACCAATAAACAAGAGATAAAGAGCTCATGTTTTTATGAAATTGAAATTAAATTAAGAGCTTCAAAGCGCTCAAAATATCAAAATTCAACATATGAATTACTAAGCTTTAAAATTGTTAGTCCCGATAATGATAGCGACATTGAAAAAATGCTAGTAAGCAATGTGGCTGGGCTAGGAGTTAAAGGGATTCAAAGAATAAAAAGTGAGTTAGGGTTATCAAGTATCAAAGAGTTATTTAATGATGTTGAATCTGCCCAAAATGTCTTAAAAACAGCCATATACGAAAATTTGAAGGCTTTCATAAACAGCTTTGATCAAAAAGATTATGACTTTTTTGCTGAAAATGGACTTTTGAAATTGTATGACAAACTGCGTGCTAGATTTGAGAACAATGACTTTGTTAGTAGATATAAAAACAATGGTGATCCATATGAATTGTATGTAGATCATTGAATTGATTTTAAGTTAGTAAACCTTTTTGCACAATGTGTAAACAAAAACATTGAACCTTACAAAATAATAAGAGCATTTACTTATAAGATATTAAGAACAAATTTTAATAACATTTGCACAATGTATTATGATGATTTACCTTTTTATAAAAGTTTATGAAACTGATATGAGGATTATAGAAGAGATAATTCAGATAACAGCACACTTTTTGAACAGTCTTATATTGTGTCATTGTTGTCACTGTTGCTTCAAAAACGAGACATAAGTGATGATTTAATTATTGAATCGTTAAATGTAATGATCCAGCGAGGAGAAGTTTACTTTGATAGTGATTCTAAAAGGCTTTCATTAAATGAAGTATACGAGCAAGAATTGTTTGTTGCTAAAAAACTAATCAAAATAAGAGATAGTGAGCTAAAGCAACAAGTTAATCCACTTACATCTCAAAAATTAGCAGAAGAACAAAAAAAAGCTTATGCAAGCGCTTTAAATAATCCTCTCTCAGTTATAACTGGTTATCCAGGAACCGGAAAAAGTTATTTAATTGCTTATATTGTTGAAACTTTATTAAAGGATAAGCATTATAAGAAAAAAGATATTGCAGTGCTTACTCCTACTGGAAGAGCATCGACCATATTAGCCTATAAAACAGGCATAGAAGCCAGAACAATTCATAGTTTTTTAAAGTTATCTAAACCTGATGAAGATGATTCATTCATTGAATCTTTTGAAAAAGAGAACCCTATTAAAGTTGTTGTTATTGATGAGTTTTCAATGGTAAGTTTGCCAATTATGTATGAATTGTTGAAAACATGTACAAGCATTGAAAGACTTATTTTAGTCGGGGACAGAGATCAACTACCTTGCATCGGTAAGGGCAATTTGTTAGAAGATATTATTAACAGTAAAAAGCTTCCTACTTTTGTATTAAAAGAAATTCATAGAACTGACAAAATTGACATATTCGAGCATTTTATAGCCATAAACGACAATAAAGTTCCTAAAATTGATACAGAAAATGTAAAGTTCATTGAGCAAAACGGAATATTGTTTTTAAACAATATTGTTAAAATATATGAAGAAAAAGTCAACAAGTATTCAATTGATAATGTAATAATTTTACTTCCTTCATATTTAGAGTTAGGGCAGCCCGGAATTAATGAAGTTAATAAAAGGCTTCAAGAATGAAATATAAAAAGAACGGGCGCTAAAAAGAATTTATCAATTCACAACAATTTAACTTTATTTGTTGGTGATAGAGTTATACAAACTGTAAATGATTATGATAAAAATGTTTTTAATGGCGAAATAGGCATTGTTGAAGAAATAAATACAGACAGCAAGAACACATTTATTATTGTTGGTTTTGGTCAAGGTAAAAAAGTTAGGTATAACAGAAGCGAAATTTTAGAGAACTTATCACTAGCTTATGCTATAACTGTGCATAAATTCCAAGGGTCAGAAGCTAGCTGCGTTATTTTTGGAATTTTGAAAAACAGAGTTGAGCATATGTTTACTAAAAAATTTATGTATACGGCTGTTTCAAGGGCAAAAGAGGAATTATTGCTTTTAGGTTCTAAGGACTTATATATACAAAAAATTCAATCTAGAAATGCTGATTTAAAGCACTATACTAATTTAAAATCATTAATAGAAAAAGAGGCGAAATAATGAAGCTAATTGTTGGTTTAGGAAATCCAGGCAATGAGTATAGATTCACAAGACACAATGCCGGATTTTTGGCAATAGATAAAATTTGTGAAAAACTAAATATTTCACTAAATAAAGAAAAATTCAATGGCGAATTTGCTGTTTCTGACGGATTTATTTTAGCTAAACCACTTACATATATGAATAAATCAGGTGATTTTGTTTATTCAATAGCTAGCTTTTATAAAATAAATCCTTCGGACATTATTGTTATTTATGATGATCTTAGTTTTTCTATCGGTCAAGCAGCTATAAAAATAGGCGGATCAAGTGCCGGTCACAAAGGAATAGAGAGATTAATGAGTAAATTCAGTAGTAATGATTTTAAAAGAATTAGAGTTGGAATAGGTGTTAATAGTGGCACAACAATAAAGGATTATGTGCTTTCTTTATTTACAAAAGATGAAATGATAGTTGTTGAAGAAGTGCTTGAAAAAGTGGCTGATGCGGCAATATCTTTGGTGTATAATGATGTAAATTTTGTTATGAATAAGTTCAATACCGATAACAAAAAGAGAGTTATTTAGTGATTTTATTAGGAATTAGTGGCGGTCCAGATTCTATGTATTTGCTAGATTTAATATCTAGCCAAAGAAGTGATATTGTGGTTGCAACTGTTAATTACAATGTTAGACAGGATTCAGCATATGATGTCGAGATTGTAAGAAAATTTTGCGAGGATAAAGGCATAATTTTTGAATGTCTTGAAATCGACCAGAAAGCCTGTTTTAAAGGCAATTTTGAAAAATGAGCAAGAGAACAAAGGTTTGCTTTTTTTAAAAAAATTTATGAAAAATATAATTGCGAAGCCTTATATTTAGCACATCATAAAGACGACTTTTTAGAAAGCTATTTTATGCAAAAAGAATCTAAAAGACAGCCAGATTTTTTTGGAATAAAAACAGAAAATTATATTTATGGGATGAAAGTTGTTAGGCCACTTGTTGGTAAAGTGTTCAAAAATGAAATTTTAGAAGCCTTGCATAATAAAAAGATTAAGTATGCAAATGATTACACTAATGACTTACCTATATATACAAGAAATAGAATAAGAATTTGACTAAAAAGCCTATCAAACAGCCAGAAAAGTAAAATTTTTGATGACGTACAAAAAGAAAATAATGAGCTTGCCGAGCTTGAAAAAGAAACTGTTTTAGAGTATGAGCAATGAAAGAAGACTCAATTTAGCCAAGATGAGTTTTTGAACTTAAACAACAAAGAGAGGCTAGCATACAAGTTTGTGCATGAAAATTATGTAGACATAAAATTATCAAACGGAAAAATTAAATCAATAATTGGCTTTATATTAAGTAAAAACAGAACAGGCCAATATTTGATCAAAAACAATGTTTTTATACAAAAAAAGCATGGAAAATTAGTTTTTTAATTTTTGACTAATTATAAAAATTACATTAAAATTATAAACATTATTATAAATAAGAAGGAAGGAGAGTTGTATGGAAAATGAAAGAAAGCAAAAAATTGCTAAAATCGTTCTTTGAACCATTCTTTCAGCAGTAATTCTTTTAATAATTACATTACTTCTCTGAAACCGTTTTAAACCACAAGTTAGACAAGGTAATTTCCAAGACTTTGTAAATGACATTGTGGCTGCTAGCAAAAGTGTTGATGACAATACCTATTTAGCAGAAGTAAAAATTGATGGAGTACAAGATATTGCTAAATATACGTTTGTTGAAAACGGGATAGCAAAACTTCGTGAAGTGAGATTAGGTAAAGGTATCGTTGAAAAAACATTTATTTTGCCAGATAAGTTTACTATCGGTGACAAAACATATAGTATTGCAGATCTACTAAAACATCCCGGCGCTGATGCAAATGTACTATCAACACAATGAAGCACTGTAGGATTGGTTTTAGAAAAACCAAATACATTTGCTAGAATTGCTCTTTCTGTATTACCTACATTATTATGAATAATTATTCTTTTCTGATTGTATCGTTCAATGATGAAAAGAAGCATGAACATGATTGGTGCTATCGGGGATGAAAAGAATCCAGCGCAAAAAATTAAGAGTGACAAAACCTTTAAGGATGTAGCTGGAAATAAAGAAGCAGTTGAAGAAATTAAAGAAATTGTGGATTATTTAAAAAATCCTAAAAAATACGAAATTGCTGGTGCAAGAATGCCTCACGGTATTTTATTAGGTGGCCCTCCTGGTACTGGTAAAACATTATTAGCTAAAGCAACTGCTGGTGAAGCTAATGTTCCTTTCTACTTTATTTCAGCATCAAACTTTGTTGAAATGTTTGTTGGTCTAGGTGCTAAAAGAGTTAGAACTGTTGTTGATGAAGCACGTAAAAATGCTCCTGCAATAATCTTTATTGATGAGCTTGATGCAATTGGTAGAACTAGAGGTTCAGGTATTGGTGGTGGTCACGATGAACGTGAACAAACACTAAACCAATTGCTTGTTGAAATGGATGGGATGAAAGATAATAATGGAATTCTATTCTTTGCTGCAACAAACAGAACCGACGTTTTAGACCCTGCATTAACTCGTCCTGGTAGATTTGACAGAACAATTACTGTTGGCCTTCCAGATGTTAAAGAACGTGAAGAAATTCTTAATTTACATGCCAAAGGTAAAAGAGTTTCACTTAATGTTAACCTTGCACAAGTTGCAAAAAGAACACCTGGTTACTCTGGTGCACAACTTGAAAATGTTATTAATGAAGCTGGATTACTAGCAGTTAGAAGAGATTCAGAAATCATTGAACGTGATGATATTGATGAAGCTATAGATAGAGTTATGGCTGGACCTGCTAAGAAAAACAGAGTTATAACCAAGAGTGAGCTTACAATGGTTGCATATCATGAAGCAGGACATGCTGTTGTTGGTATCAAAATGCCAGGTGCAAATAAGGTGCAAAAAATTACTATTATTCCTCGTGGTCAAGCTGGTGGATACAACTTGATGACACCTGAAGAAGAAAAGTACAACTTAACCAAAAAAGAACTTATTGCAATGATTACCAGCTTTATGGGTGGTAGAGCTGCTGAAGAAATTATTTATGGAAAAGAAAATGTTTCAACAGGAGCTTCAGATGACTTACATAAAGCAACAAAAATTGCAAGAAAAATGGTTACTGAATGGGGTATGTCTGATTTAGGACCTATTCAATATGAACAAGATGATGGTTCTCCATTCTTAGGTAGGGACTACTTAAAATCTGCACAATTCTCGGCGCAGGTTGCACACGAAATTGATATTGAGGTAAGAAACATAATTACTGAGGCTGAAAAGAAAGCTAAGGAAATTATTGAAGAAAACAGAGAACTTCATGAGTTGATTAAGACAGCTTTATTAGAAAAAGAAACAATTGTTGCTGAAGAGATTGAATACATTGCAAAGAATATGAAATTGCCTTCAGAAAGCAAAGAAGAAAAAGCTGAAAACGTTAACCTTACAATAGATGATATATTGGATGGAAAATCTGAAGAAAAAGGAGAAACGATGTAGACCGTCGTTTTTTCTTTTAACTCTAGAATATAAATTTAGAACGTTACTATTGACTAAAAAGCCTATCAAACAGTCTTAAAAACTATTTAGCGAGATGTATTTAGCACAAATAATAAATAATATTTTTTTATAAAAATATTAGTATAATTTTTACACTTTATAATTAGGATTAATTTTTTATTATGTGAAGACTATCTAAAGAAGTTTTTAAGTCCTTATCTAAAAACAAAATTATGGTTATCGGCTTAAGTATACTTATATTTATTACTTCAGCTGTTTTTACCCTGCTTTCATCATTAAGATCATCTATTGTCACTGGTTTTGAAAATTACAAAAAGTTATCTGTGAAACATGATTTATCTGTAGATTTGAACCTTCCAAGTCAAGGAAGCGCCTTTAATCAAGGCTATTTTGTCAATGGACAGGTTTTAGGTCAAAATGGAGTAAAAGAGTACAAGTCGATCAATTATTATTTAGCGAACGGCGAGGGTGAGTATAAGGATTCTATAGAGAATGTTTTGTATTTGCAAAATAATGAATTTATTAGCTTAAGCAATTTTACTGGTATTGATGGTGGCAATAATGGAAGCCTTAGTAACTACTATATTAAAAAAGACGACTTAGATATTCTTTACTCAATTTATTCTGCTGATCCTAATAATTCAATTGTTGAATTTAAATTAGGAAAAGATCAAAATGATGCGAATAGTGCAAGTTTCAAATTAAAAAAAGAAGACAAAAACTTTATTTTTTATGAGAAAAAAGGCGACAAATTTGAAGCTGTTACTCAAAGCAAAAGCATAAAAAATACTGACAAAGTAACATTTGACAAAGAAAATTTAACCCTTTCAGATTTAATGATTCTTAAAAAAGGAACAGATCCAAGCAAGCCTAATCTTGTTTATGCTGAGCAAGTTCAGCCATTGTTTATAAATGTTTTGGACAAAAAAATCACTAACGAATATAGCGTTGGTCAAAGATGATTAGCAGAAAATAAAGGCATTATTATTCCTGCAAACGAATGAATTGAAAAGTTTGGATTTAAGAAAGTCTCAGACAATAATTTTGTATTTATTAACGAAGGAAACAACAACAATTTATCTAAATTTTTAGATAAAGGTGAGGCTTTAACTCCGTCTGCTGACACAACATCAGCAACCACCAATAACACTTATTTATTGGATGAAAAGTCAAAAGTAAAAAGCGAATGAACAATTAGTGATTTTTATAATAAACCATCAATTGAAGTTAAGCCAGCAAAGATTTTGAAAATACAAAAAAACAAAGAAATCAAAATAAGTAAAGATTTACTTGCTAAAAAAACCAAAAATGTTTCATTTGAAAGATGAAACTACCACACAACATTTACTGGCGAAAACAAAAATCAATGGACAGGCGCTTTTAAAACCTTTATGGAAGAGCTTGAAAGCAGCAAAAATGATCCCAAGTCAGCTAATTATAAAAAATGAAAAGAATTAGCAGAGTTTTCTAATTGAACAAAAAACATTAAAACTGTTTTTGAGCCTTATAATAGCACTAAATTATCTAAAAAAGAAGTTAATATTAGTATTCCAATTAATGAAACTGACACTAAACAGAAGTTATACAATGCTGATAATTCAAACAATAATATAAATGAATCTAGAACTAATTTCCCAGGCGGATCATCCTATAGAATAGACAAATCTGGCGCAAAAAGCATTCTTGAAATCGAGTCATTTATAGATAAAAATCAACTAAATTACAACAAAGCATTACTAGAAGCTATTAATGACAAAGATTTAAAAAATAAGAACTTCAATTTAATTAAACAAGAAGCATATGAAGTTACTAAAAAAATAATTATTGATAAGATTGCTGATGAAGTTGGTGGCAGAGCCAACCTAGGATTAAGAAAAACTATAACTGTTGATGCGATTGATGAAAAAACAAAGAAACAAAATGTTTTTCACTTCATAAACATCGGTGATGAAAAAGGCGAAGTTGATGGCATTAAACTTAATGTAGGGAAGCTGTTTGAAGAACAAAAAAGAAAAAGTGCTTTAATTCCTTCTAGCAAGTTTGATGATTCAGTTTATAAGGAGAATCAGCTACCTCCTTATATTGCTTCATTGCTTATACAATCAATAGGTAGAAATCTTTTCCCAGATCCTAAGTATGTTGAGCCAATTTATGAATTTGCTGAAGTAACTGACATAAATCCAGTTACAAAAGGTATTAGAAAAGAGAGTTCAAAAATTGTTCTTTTGAACAAATATTTAATTAATAATAAGAATAAAAATATTGATTCTAAGACTTTAGAGTCTGAGTATAAGAAGCTAAATTTAGGAATAACTTTTAGAGGAAACAACTATAAATTAGTCACTTTAGCAAATTCTGATGGCAAACTATTTTGAAAAACAGTTCATATTGATGGAGCTGGAGAACACGGCTTTGATAAAGGTTTATTAACCAAATGAATGGAACAAAATAAGGTAACATTAGCAACTAAATTCATTAAAACTGATGACTACGGATGAACTAAAAAGGATCAGTCATTAGCCAATATATCTTATGTTCCTACTCAGTTTTTATCACCAAGAGCAGAATTAATCAATGATATTTTGGCCACTGGAAAAGTTGACTTCTTAGCGGAAGCTATTGAAAAAGAACTATTAGATTCTGTTTTGGTTAAGGATGAATTTATTTCGCAAGAGAATGTATTCCAAATTACTAAAGCGGTAAAAAAAGTGTTAAACAGCAACACTTTTGCCAATGCTTTTACTTCATCAAAAATTAATAGAGAACTGCTTCCAAAAATAGGACTCGATTTACTTTATGAGCTAAGCCACAGTGATTCTGGCAACATATTCAAAAGCATTTTATTTAGCATTTTTGAAAGAGTTAAGGCTAAATTAAGTGAAAAAGGTAATTTAGAAAACCAGAAAAAATATCTAGTTAAAGAAGTAAATAATATTTATTCTTTAATAACTGGTTTAGCTGGTCTTGACATAAGTAAGTTCTTAAGTGCTGAAGAATTAATTTACCTTTCGAATGATCCTAAAGAAGTTATAAAAGCATTTCAAAATATTATCGGAAGCATTGATATTTATAATTTTAGTAAGCTAGCTAACGAGTGATACAAGAGCGAATGAAAGAAACAGGTTGAGCATAATAAAGAAAAATACACAAACAGACTAAGTTCGGGATTATTGATTGATTGATTGTTTAAGTCTGTTGACCAGAAAACCCTTAAAACAGGCTTAAAAGCATTTATTAATAATTTAGATTTTCAAAAAGTTCTTAATTTAGATGATAAAAACAGCTTGTTATACAAAAAATTAAATGAATCAGTTCCTTCATTGATTGATGGAATCAAAATATTACTTAGCAAAGTAAGCAAAGATGGTAAATTCGACAATGTTAAAGAAGGCTTAAATAGTATTTTGCAAAACATTGATTTTAATGTTTTATCTAATTATTTAAGTGAGCACTTGACGACTAATTATTTTGAATATAAAAAATCAGATTTTGATTATGAATCAAATAAAGAGAAAGTACTCAGAGAAAAAGTTGCTTTAAAAACCATAAGACCTAAAGATGGAATGATGGCCTTAATTTACGGATTGTTCTATAATCCAGGCACAAACAGAGAATTTAAAGATAATCTTATTAAGATGTTTAACTTATCGGATAAGGTAAGCACAAGTAAAGTAGAAAGTGGTTCTGGATCAGTCGTTACACCTGATTCTGATGATGAAAAATTGAGTTTTAGTGACTTTTTAGCTTTCTTCCCAGCACTTTTGAGTGCTGATCAAAGCAAAGCAATATTTAAAAATCAACAAATCAATAATGATATTTCTTATGCAAAAGAACACATTTTAAAAGTTATGTCGATCAAAGGAAATTCGGTTGGTCTGCATGAATTAGACATTAAAGCCTTAGAAATATTAAAGAAATTTAACATAATAACTAACGAGATTATTATAGATAAAAAAGTAATTGAAAAATTAAATAAAGTTCAAAGTTTTATTGTTCAAACAACCACAAGTTTAGATGAAAAAACAAAGATTGTCCCCGAAAAAAGCAAGACGCTTGCCGACTTAATTTATGACTTCAACAGCTTTAATGAAGGCGATGAAAATTGAAAACTTTGAAAAGGTTTCATTGGAGCATATGGTCAGGCAAGTGTTGTCAATAAGTTTTCACTTGGTGCTCAAGCTTTTGATTTACTAATTCCTTGAATAAATATGTTAACCTATGGCAACAATGCAACACAAAAAGAAGCCTTACAATTTGTTAATGATTTCTTGAAGTTAAGTATTGATAAAACTATTTTAGATGAAATCAATAAGCTAGCTCAAGACGAAAACTTGCCAAGCTTTAATGATAGTAATTTTGGACTTTCAATAGCGCTACATAGACCAGAACAAGTTACTGTTTTCAATGAATCTAACGGCAAGTTTACCAATGCTAAAGTTGAAGAACTAGCAAGCAAAAATCCAAAGTTCAGACGTTACTTATCTAGCCAAAAACGCAGTTTGATAGAGCTTTTGGGTTTAATTGGTGCTAGCCAACAATATTCAAAATATAACAAAGAACCAGCTGAATCAGGCAAGATTTATGCGCCTAATGGAATTTATTATGAAACCATCAAAAAGGCTGTTGATAGATATTTTTCAACTAAAGAATTTTGAGAAATAAAAGATATTGTTTTATTAATTGCTAGGTCAATGCAAATTAATTTCCCAATTGAATTGTTCGGATTATCTAGAATAATCATAAATCCAGTTCTAAGAAGTGTGTATCCACAGTTAATGACATCATTTCTTTCAACTCAAAAGCAAAGTTTAGGAAAGATTAATGGTAATTTAGCCTACATAGTTTCAAATAGAATTGGAAACTTTGAAGAAATTATTAGAGACAATTCTAAAAAGTTAGAATTAGAAGCTTATTTTGAACAAATATGAGCGAACAAAGACACGTCATTAGTTCCACTAGATTACAGTGAAGAAATTACATTGGCTTTAGATGGAGCTAGAGTAAATAAAATATTCAATGAACAAACCAAGAAAGCTACCATTTTTGGTATAGATTTTCTAAATTTAGCTGGCAAGGTAGTGAATGGAATTGTTGAGCCTAAAGAATTAAAAGACATTGTGTTTAATGATATAAGTAGTTACTATGCAAAAGTTAACTATGCTTACTTATCGAAGAATAATAAAGCTATTTATAATGGTGAGCTTCCGAGAAATAATGTTGAAATGGAAAGCTTGCTTAACACAATTGATGATAAGTATATTTTAGATGTTAATGGAATTAAGTTTTTAATAGTTGGGGAAGATACAACTGTTGACTATATTTATCCAGTTATTGATGAAAACCATTTACAGGTTAATACACAAAACCAAGCATTAGTTTATTTAAATAACTATGGCTTTTCTAGAATTATGGCCGCTTACCAAGGCAATGTTGTTAAGAAGAATCTTTTAGTTGTTAATGGTTCAAAAAACAGCAATGAAGTTGTAAAAAGAAATATTACAAACATAGTTGATAGCTCAATTAGTGATGCAAACAAACTTAAGAGAGTATTTTCGTACGATGAGTTAGATCCTATTAATCCTGAAAGAGCTTTAAGAATAACAACTATTGAAGGAATGATTAATGTAATTTTAAGTTCAATAATTGCTTTAATGTCACTATTTATTATTATGGTGTCAGTGGCTATAATATTTATTATTAGAAGATATATTGCTAATAAAGCGAAAGTGTTTGGCATATTGCTTGCACAAGGTTATAGGCCAATTGAAATAGCTATTTCATTATTGCCATTTGCGATGGTTACTTCATTAATAGGTGGAATATTAGGATATTCAATTGGATTTAGAACACAGATATTATTGCAAAATGTGTTTTCTAATTACTGGACGCTGCCTAAATCGGCCATACCATTTGATTTCTTCTCACTCTTCTTTAATGTGTTTATACCATTTTTAGGAATGAGCTTACTAATCATTGTTGTTGCACTTATTTCACTAAGAAAGAGTTCAATTGACTTAATAACTGGTGTTGATGATGCGCCAAGAGGCAAGCTATTCAACAAGATCAAGAAGAAGTTTATTAACAAGAAAAATGTTAAGAAGCGTTTCAGTTTTACCCTTGCTTATAGTGGTTTTTGGAAACTAGCATCATTTGGTGGATCGGTGTTACTAACATCAATAGCCACAATGTTTGGACTAGCCAACTATAAGACATTCAACAATACAATTAATGACACTTATAAAAATAGAGATTATAGATTTAAGATTGATTTAGAATCACCTACAACAGAAGGAAAATACTATTCATTGTATAATCCAAGTGAACTAAAAGATCTAATTTATACACCTATTGGTTCATTAAATGAAGGAAATAGGGAAACTTCTGATTACTTTAAACCAGGTAAATCAAGTATCATAAATCCTGATAACAAAGCAAATGGAAATCCAGGTGAATTTGCTCCGCACTTGCTTTCACAGTTTAGTGTAAATGTAACTGTGGATGCTGGTGTTGCTGCTGATCCTTGATTGATAGCATACAATGGCATGCCTGATAGTCAGAAGGCTAAAATTGACAAAATAAGAGATTTAGTAGGCCATCAATTAGAATGGACACAAAGTTTAGATGAAAATGGTAAATTAATTACTGATCCTAATAAGCCTATAATTAAGGTAGATTCGAACGGTTTGATGTCATATGAAGATGCATCAGGCAAGAAATATGATTTCTTTAAGTATTACAAATCACCAAATGATGAACAAGGTAGCTTCAGGCTTGCACACTGAGATGCAACTAACAAAGAATATGTAATGAAGACTATAAAAACAGGTGATAGTGGCGGAAGAAATGAATATAGAGATTTCTTAGTCAAGGCATACCAAAAGAATGATATTGTCAGAATGCAACATGAAAAATTGCTTGCTGAAGGTAAAGAATTAATTAATCCTATTACAAATTGAAAAGCGTCAAGAAGCGATTCTGATTTCTGGCTAGTTGATAAATCTGATTTAGACAGACAATGAGTTAATGACTATTTTATAGGCTTTGGCGGAATTTTGTTTGATAAGCATTATGATGAAACATATACATATATTAGTGGTTCATACAATAATATAAGCTCAAAAATATATGGTTATAGAAAGCCAGAAGATATAAAGAGTGCTAAAGTTAAGTTAATTGATAAAAATGGCAATAACTTGTATGATGTTTTATATAACTTTAAGGTTGAAAATAAGGTTTATCCATTAGTTGTTAATGATGTTTTTGCTAAAAAACATAAATTAGGAATTAATGATCAAATTGATTTTGTTATTTCTAATAGAGTCGATAGATATAGACAAAAATTATTGGAAAAAATTTATGCAAATAATCCTATAAAACAGGCAGACTTGAAAAAGCAATATGATCAAAATATTAAAACCAAATTTAGAATAGTTGGTATTAATCCTACATATATAAATGATGAATTAATAACAACTCATAGTGCTGCTAATTTATTAGTGGGCTTGCCTGATAATGAAAGTAGCTTCAATGGTGTGTTAACACAAAATGCAAACCCAGTGCAAGTTACAGAATCTGCCGGTTTATATTCGCCAAGTGGATATTGAGCCGGCCTTGATGGCTTTGATGTTAGTTCTCTAGATCAAGGAACTGTTAAGAAAATGTTTGATGAAATTTTTAGAGTTTCAGATATACCTGAAAAAGGTGGAGTGTTACAAAGCCAACATGGGTTTACCAAAGATGATATAGCTAAGTTATTGGATCCAAAAGCTGAAAAATTCAGCGATTCACTTTATGAGAGCGCTAAAAATTCAGCAAAAGCTCATATTGAAGACTTTAGTAGAATTTATGAAAACAAATTGTTTATTGCGCTAAGCAATTCAATTGATTCACGTGACATTGAAGTTGGATTTGTGGTTCAAGTTGGACACACAATTGAACAAATAAGCATATTTATAATAGTTATAAACTTCGTAATTTCGCTAATAATATTAATAATAATGTCATCAATTATTGTTAGTGAAAATGAAAGAAATATTGCTATTTGGTCAATATTAGGTTATTCCCAAAAAGAAAAACTGATGATGTTCTTTGGAGCATTTATACCGTTCTTGGTTGCTGCATTAATTATTTCAATACCAATAGTAATTGCTATGATAAATGTGTTTGGATCATTCTTGCTGTCATCATCATCTATTTCTCTATTGTTGTCACTAAAATGGTGACATGTGCTTATAACTTCAGGCTTAATGCTTATCATATTTGCTGTAACATCTATTTCAGTTTGAATTAGTATTAACAAGATGAAACCAGTTGACTTATTGAAAGGTAAATAATTAACTTATGGATATTAATAAAAAAGATAATGACTTATTTAAAATCGATGAGTCATCTGAATTAAATGATGGCAAAAATGCCAGTGACAAAAAAGCTGGTAAGGGAGCAAAAAAAGCCAAGGCGCACAAAGAGAAAAAGAGTCAGTCGTTAACATCTGAAGAAATAGTTGAAGACAACCTACAAACCATTGAAATAGCCACAGACGTCAAAATTACAAAAGATAATTTGTTTGATATTTTGGATCAAAATAGCAAGAAGAAAAACATTATTGTTCCTAGAAAAATAAGATCAATTTTGAATAAAATAAACAGCAGAAAAAGAAAAAATGATGACGGATTTTATACAAAAAATACTCCTGGACTTGTAATTGAGGTTAAAAATGCAAGTAAATATTACGTTAATGACAACATTGTGACCAGAGTATTAAAAAATGTCTCGATGGATGTTAGACAAGGTGAATTAATGTTAATTTATGGCATCTCTGGTGGAGGGAAAAGTACACTATTAAACCTTATTAGTGGTTTAGACAGGCCAAGTAAAGGCGATGTCATAGTTTGTGACGAAAACTTACCGTATTTGTCAAATAACAAGCTGACTTTATTTAGAAGAAAACATGTTAGTTTTATATTTCAAAACTATAATTTATTAGCTAATTTAAATGCTTATGACAATGTTGAAACTAGTGGATATTTGCAAACAGATAAAAACAAGAAACTAGACATTGTTGGAATGTTTAAAAAGTTTGAAATGGAAGAAGAAATGCACAAGTTTCCTTCACAAATGTCAGGGGGACAGCAACAAAGAGTTTCAATAATGAGAGCGCTGTCGAAAAATTCTGAAATTATTTTTGCTGACGAACCTACCGGAGCGCTTGATGAAAGCACAACTAAAATTGTGTTAAGACTTTTATATGAGATAAACAAGCAAAATAAAACAACTGTTGTTATGGTCTCACATAACCCAGTAATGGCGGCGATGGCGGACAGAATCGTTCATGTTGTTGAAGGAAGAATTTCAAAAATTGAAGTTAATAAAAACCCTATTCATCCTGACCAAATTGACTTATTTAAAGGCGAATAAGTAAAAAAGCACACACCCGTGCTTTTTTTGTTTTTTAAACAAGTTTATTTAAGAGAAGTTGCAAAAGCAAATAATACATTATAATTTTTTAATATTAGAATATTAAAAAAGAGAGGAGTTATATGTTGAAAAGCAAGAAAAATAAGAGTACCAACTTATCGCGAGCTCAACAAGATCTTATTGCGGCATCAAAAATGAGTGTAAATGAACTTTGTAATAAATATAACTCCAGCATTAATGGCTTGCAAAGTGATGAGCAAGTTGAAATTAATAAGAGTGAATATGGAGCTAATGTTTTAAGCAAAAAAAGCAAGAATTCTGTTTGAAAAAGAATAGTTGATGCCTTTTTCAATCCTTTTTCTATTATTCTGCTTATTCTTTCACTTATATCATTGGTAGTTGATATTATTTTGCCTTTAAAAAAGGGAGAAAGCGCAGAGCCTGCTACTATCATAATAATTATGTCAATGGTTATAATTAGTGGGATTTTGCACATTGTTGAAGATACCAAAAGTAGCTCATCTGCAGCCAAATTAGTCAAAATGGTACAGACAACTACAAAGGTTGAAAGACAAGGAACTAATTATGAAATCCCGCTTGATGAAGTGGTTGTTGGAGATATTATTCACTTAGCGGCAGGAGATATTATTCCTGCTGATGTCAGAATAATTAGTGCAAAAGACTTGTTTGTGTCACAGTCATCATTAACAGGTGAGAGCGAAGCTATTGAAAAGTTTGTTTCAATTAATTACGAACATGAGTATCAAAATGTCACAGACAGGCATAATTTAGCCTTTATGGGCTCAAATATTATTTCTGGAAGCGCTAAAGCTATTGTGATAGTAACTGGGGATGAGACATATTTAGGCCAAGTTGCTCAAAAAATTAATGAAAAGCCCGTTAAGTCAAATTTTGAAAAAAGTATAAGTTCGATGTCTTGATTACTTTTTAGAATAATGATTACTGTTGTGCCAATTGTGTTCTTGATTGCGGGAGTTAAGAATTTTAAAGATGGCCAAAAGTGATTAGAAGCTTTAATGTTTGCAATTTCAGTAGCAGTTGGGCTTACCCCCGAGATGTTGCCTATGATTGTAACAAGTACTCTTGCCAAAGGGGCGTCTAGGATGTCTAAAAGCAAGACAATTGTTAAGAGCTTAAATTCGATTCAAAATTTTGGTGCAATGGATGTTTTTTGTACTGATAAAACAGGTACATTAACAATGGATCAGGTTGCATTAGAGATGCATCTTGATGTTTTAGGAAACGAAAACATAAGAGTTTTGAGATATGGATTTTTAAATAGTTATTATCAAACTGGTTTAAAAAACTTACTTGATTTATCAATAATAAATAAAACAGATGAATTAAGCGATATACATGAAGAGTTAAGAAATATAGAAAATGTATACGAAAAGATAGATGAGATTCCATTTGATTTTAACAGAAAAAGAATGAGTGTTTTGGTTAAAAATAAAAACAAAAATACTGGCATTGAAATGGTAACAAAAGGGGCTGTTGAAGAAATTCTTTCTGTTTGCAATACCTTAGAGTTAAATGGCAGTGTTGTTGCTTTAGATCAAGCAATGATTAATAAAGTTTTAGTGCAAGTTGACAAGCTTAATGATCAAGGAATGAGAGTTATAGCTGTAGCTAGAAAAAAGAATCCAAATAAAGTAGGACAATTTGGCGTTTCTGATGAGCATGAAATGACATTAATTGGTTATCTAGCTTTCTTAGATCCACCAAAAGAATCAACTGCTTCTGCAATTAAAAACCTCTATGAACATGGCGTGGATGTCAAAATTCTTACTGGTGATAATGTTAGAGTTACTAAGGCAATATGTGATAAAGTAGGCATGAAGACTGATGGTGTCATTCTTGGCAAAGATTTAATAAATTTAAATGATGAAGAACTTAGAGAAATTGTTGAAAAGCACAATATTTTTGCAAAACTTAGCCCTGATCAAAAGGCCACAATTATTGGCGCATTAAGAGCCAATGGACATGTTGTTGGTTATATGGGTGATGGGATTAATGATGCGCCAGCGATGAAAACAGCAGATGTTTCAATTTCAGTTGATACTGCAGTCGATATTGCTAAAGAAAGTGCAAATATTATTCTTTTAGAAAAAGATCTTAATGTTTTAGCAACAGGAGTTGTTGAAGGACGTAAAACATATGCTAATATGAACAAGTACATTAAGATGACATTAAGTAGCAATTTTGGAAATATATTTAGTATCTTAATTGCAGCGATAATATTGCCATTTGTGCCACTATTAGCTACTCAGATATTATTTTTAAACCTTATTTATGACATCATTTGTGGAACTATCCCTTGAGACAAAGTTGATGCTAAATTTATCCAGAAGCCAAGAAAATTCAATACAAAAAGCATCGTCAAATTTATGTTGTGATTTGGACCAACTAGCTCAATAGTTGACATATTAGCTTTTGTGATTTTAAACTGATTATTTATCCCAAAACTCTATCCAAATCTTGATCCTAAGTCAGCTGAATGAATTTCATTATTCCAAACTGGCTGATTCATAATTTCGATGTGAACGCAAAGTTTAGTAATTCATTTTATAAGAACTGAAAAGATACCTTTTGTGCAATCAAGACCTTCCTGAACATTATTGTTTGCTACTTTTGGTGGTGTTGCATTAGTTACTGCAACTCCATACATACCAGGACTAAATAGTTTGCTTGGGATAAGAGCGCTAAATCCTTGATTTTACTTATTGTTAGCATCATTAGTTATCTTGTATATTACATTAGTTATGATTGTAAGAATTATTTACAAAAAGAGATATAAAGAAATATTGTAGACGAGCCTACGATATTTTTTTATATCCTATAAAACAGGCTAATCAGTAAAAGTTGTATATTAGAAAAAATCAAAAATAAAAACAGCAGAGCTTGCTGTTTGTTTGATGAATTTAATCAAATGGTCCCCAAGACAGGACTTGAACCTGCACGGATTTCTCCAGTAGATTTTGAGTCTACGGTGTCTGCCATTCCACCACTTGGGGAGTAATATTATGATATCACATTATTAACCTTAGGTTTTGCATATTTTTTAAAGACAACAAATTTAAATAGCAAAATAATGTTATTTAGGTGTATAAATTGGGCAATTACTAATGATGAAATTATTGAGACTCTAGAGGTGACCAGATCTGCACTCTTATAATAATTTCTATAAAATAAACGCATTGTTATAGTCATAAGTCATGGATATAGAGCACATGTTGAAATTATTACAACAATAACCAAAACGCTTATGTGCCTATATCATAGGCTCATTAGGCTTTGGCTTCTGTATCACTCTTTTTCTTTTAGTGTAAAAAAGTAAAATATTTTGGCTAAAAAAGTTATAAGCATAAAGACAGTTAAAAAGGTTAAACTAACTGTTTCAGATGTCTTAATATCCATAAATAACCCCTTATGCTTTTAAAAAGCTGGCGAACATAACACTTCTTAATATGGCTGCTACATCTCTGTCCTGACCAGGTTATAAGGTTGCTATTTCACCAGCTTTTAAATTATAACAATAAAACGAAATAAGCCGAATAATAAAGTTTTATGCAATGTTTCCATATTTTTTTTATTATAATAAGTGCTATGAAAAATTTTTCTTACAAAGACATAGCTAGATTAGCTCACGTTTCAATTAGTACTGTAAGCCGTTTTTATAATGGCGGATATGTTTCAAAGCAAACTAAGGCAAGAATTCAGGATATTGTTACTAAATATAATTATTATCCAAATCATGGAGCACGCTTAATCCGTGGCAGTGACAATTCTGTATTTATTATTATGCCTGAACAGTCTCCTAACTATTATCAGTCAATTGTTTTAGGAATTAGTCAGCAAGCTAAAGTATTTAATGTAAAGACATTAACCATTTATGCTGGTCGTGATTTAGAAAAGTACATTGAAACTGTGAGATACGTATTATCTTGAAAGCCATGAGCTGTTATTTTCTTTTTACCAAATAGTAACCAAAATGCTGTCCTTGATTATATAGCCAATAATGTGAATGAATGCACTACATTGGTATATCCAACAACAGACAAAAGAGTTAATAATATTGCAATCGACTATACAAAAGCATTTTATGACTTAACAACTAAATTCTCATCATATATTGATAAGAATGAAAAGATTGCTTTTGTAGTTGATTCTAAACTTTCTGATGCTGAGCAAAAACAAAGAAGCGATGGCTTTGAAAGATTTTGTCGTGAAAATGGAATTAATCAACTTAAAATTGAAGTTGATAATAGAAGCGAAAAGGCAACTGTTGATTTTATTAATTTTGTTTATAAAAACAACATTGTTAACTTAATTAATTCAACGCACGAATCATTTATAACTTTAGTTGCCTCTAAGGATAAAAACTTAAGGCTAACTGATATAGGTTATATGTCTATTTATGACTGAAAAAATAACTATAAGTGCAAGATATTTATTGATTATCATCTTTTAGGATGTCAGATGTTTAAGATCCTAACCGATTCATCTTATTCAAATTCAAAAATAAGCAGAAAATTTGAAAATATTTCTATTATTGAAAAGCCTTAGAAACCTATAAAACAATTGTCTACGTATAAAAAAGTCAAGAGATTATAAGTAATTGCTCTTGACTTTTTGCATGTATTTTTCGTTGTCTCTTTTTTTTAAATCTTCACGCTTATCGGCCCTGTTCATGCCTTGGACTAAAGCTATTTCAACTTTTATTTTAGATTTGTTATTAAAATAGATTTTTGTAGGCTTAATTGTTGTGGAAGACAAGCGATCTAGTTTGTTTTTTAAACGAATTATTTCTTTTTTGTGCATTAGTAGCTTACGGTCTCTGTCTTCTTCTACTTTAAGCAGCATATATTTAGCAAAATTAGCATTGCAAAGAAAAAGTTCACCTTTTTTAAAGAAAATATAAGAGTTAGTTAAATTAACTGTTTGAGCACGAGCACTTTTAACTTCTCAACCTAATAGAGAAATGCCGGCCTCATGCTTTTCAATTATTTTATAGCCATAAAGGCCTTTGCGATTCTCACTGATTACTTTCATAATTAAGATTATAAAGAAAATAATAGGAAGTTAAGAAAAAAGCCGCAAGGGCTTATCTTATTGAATCAACAACATTTTTAAGGTCTTCATATGGAAGGAAGCCATTGTGAGACACTAATTGTTTTCCATCTTTGAAAACAAATCATGTTGGGATTGAACGCACTTGGAATTGGCTTGCTAGTTCTGAATTTTCATCTATATTAACACGGTAAACTAACACGTTGTCTTTTTCAGCTAATTCTGATAATGATTCTTTGAACATTCTACATGGACCACATCATAATGCGTGAAAAACTAGTAAATAAGGTTCAGTTACTTTATCTTCAATTGTTTCTTTGTATTCTTGAGCTGTAATTTCTTTAAGCATAGCTCCTCCTTTATTTGCCGATTGAGTTATTTTATACAAAAAGTGCATTTTTTGGTATAAAAACAGCAATTTTTTATATTTTTGATATTTTAAACTAATTATTGGGAAAAATTATTTTAATGTACTAAATATCAATATTTTGAACAAATTTGGCATTTTTTTCAATAAATTCACGCCTTGGAAGCACGTCATCACCCATTAGTGTTGTAAAGACTCAGTCTGCTTTAGCTGCATCGTCGATTTGAACTTGATACATTTTTCTATTTTCAGGATTCATTGTGGTTTCTCAAAGTTGTTCTGGATCCATTTCGCCAAGACCTTTATAACGTTGGATAGTAATTTTTGAATCTTGATTTAGTGATTGAAGAATACTATCTTTTTGACTGTCATTGTAAGCATATGCAATATATTTATTTTGTTGAATTTTATATAGCGGAGGTTGAGCAATATAGATAAAGCCGTATTCGATAAGTTTTCTAAAATAACGATAGAAGAATGTTAAAAGAAGGGTTCGAATGTGCGCTCCATCGACGTCGGCATCAGTCATAATAATGACTTTGTGGTATCTAAGCTTGTTGATGTCGAATGATTCGTTTAAGCCTGTGCCTAAGGCAGTTATAAGCGAAATTATTTCAGCATTTGATAAAACTCTTTCAGGAGAAACTTTTTCAGCGTTTATAACCTTACCTCTTAGTGGTAGGATTGCTTGAACATTTCTGTCTCTTCCCATTTTTGCTGAGCCACCAGCAGAGTTACCTTCGACAATGTACAATTCACAAATTTCAGCGTTCTTGCTTGTGCAGTTAGCTAGCTTGCCAGGAAGCGAAGCTATTGAGTTATTACCCATATTTGCTTGCACAGCTTCAGCAGCAGCTTCAGCAGCTAAACGTGATTTTCTAGATTGCAAACATTTGTTAATTATTTCTCTAGCATCAATTGGGTTTTCATCGAAGTATCTTTCTAATACAGGAGCTAAGATTTCTCTAACTGCAGTACGGGCATCCTTGTTATTTAGTTTACCTTTAGTTTGTCCTTCAAAAATCGGATCTGGGTGTTTTACAGACACAATGGCAACAAGACCTTTAGAAGTATCTTCTTTGTTTAATCTCTCATTTTCGTTTTTAATTAAGCCATTTTTAAGTGCATAAGAATTAATTAGTCTCGAAAGAGCGTCAAAAAAACCTTGTTCGTGTGTTCCGCCTTCAATTGTCACAATGTTATTTGTGTAAGTAGTAATTCTTGGTTGGAAGGTTGATGTGTATTGAAGAGCAACTTCAACAGTTATTTTTGAGCCAGATTTATCAGAATCATATAAGCCTTCAGCATAAATTATAGAATCGTGTACTAATTTTTGGCCTTCATTTAGCTCATTAACATAGTCAATTAAACCTCCTTCATAGTAAAATTCTTCTGAAGTGTTGTTGATCTCATCAACTACAACTAAACG
The DNA here is from genome assembly GCF_000063605.1 of Mycoplasmopsis agalactiae PG2. Taxonomy (GTDB): domain Bacteria; phylum Bacillota_I; class Bacilli_A; order Mycoplasmatales; family Metamycoplasmataceae; genus Mycoplasmopsis; species Mycoplasmopsis agalactiae. The sequence goes on along the minus strand of NC_009497.1, from coordinate 855,141 downwards.
AGTACCTTTAGTTAGATATGCAATTCTTTTAGCATGGTCAGTTATGGCTTCGACAGAAAAAGGATGCTTTTCCAAGATTGTAAAGTCAGGATGGAATTTGATTTTTGTGCCTGTTTCACTAGGGTCTATGTTATTTATAACAGTTAGTGGTTGAACAGTTTGTCCGCCATGTTGGAAATGTGCATAGTATGTATGACCTTCTCTTTTAACTCACACATGAAAGTTAGAACTTAAAGCATTTACAACTGAAGCCCCTACACCATGTAAGCCACCAGAAACTTTATATGCATCAGAATCAAATTTACCGCCAGCATGTAAAACAGTTAAAACTGTTTCGACAGTTGATAAACCAGTTTGAGGGTGTTTTGCTACAGGTATACCACGACCATTGTCTTCAATTTCAATATAACCATCCTTGCAAATAGTTATTTTAATGAAATTAGCATAGCCAGCCATACATTCATCAACAGAGTTATCGACAATTTCTCAAACTAAATGGTGAAGACCTTTATCAGTGATTGTACCAATATACATCCCAGGACGGACTCTAACAGCTTCTAGGCCTTCTAGCACTCTTATGCTGCTTGCATTATAGCTGTTATTTTTGCTTTGATTATCTTGGTTAGTATTTTCTAGTTTTTCCATACAACCTCCATAAGATTTATACATAAATGTATAAATAAATATAATGAATTATACCAAAAAGCAGAAAAATGAGTGACAGAAAAAGTACTAATTTGGCTATTAACTTATATGAAAACAAATATTTTTTAATTTTTCCCAAATTAGTGCTTTTATTTGATTTTTAAGCCTATTTTAATATAATTTATATGCAATAAAGCATATTTTTTTTATTCTTTATTTGAGCGAAATGAGGCATACAATGAATAATGAAACACAAGATAAAAAAGTTACAAATGAGACAAACGATTCTCAAAAAGAGTTTAATGTAAATGAAGTGTTAAATAATAAACCAGAATCTGTTGACGAGAACTCAGCACTTGCAAATCAATTAGTCGACGAAAACCACAATAAAAAGAAGATTGTGGACAAAAAGAATACGCAATATAGATACACAAAAATGTCTAACTTTATTCTCAAATTATCTAGATTTTATGTCTTGATGCCACTTTGAAAATTAGGGCTCATAACAGCAGGATTAGCTATTTTATTTGGAGTTGTAGGTATCTTTTTAGTTAAAAACCCCGGAATTTATAATTTTGGGCTAGCTGCCTTTGGACAAGCAATTTCTAAAATTGTAGTAACTAGTTTGCGTAGCAATGCAGCAATCACTAAGCCAATAATGAACGCCATAGACCACTCACTTTTCTGAATTTTGTATTTAGTGCTAAGCATTCCAATATTTGTTTTTGGATGAAAGAAATTAGGCAAAGTATATATTTTATTATCGCTTGAGTTTTTGGTCTTAAGTAGCTTAGTTTCAGCAGGATTAGGACAAATTCCTGCATTAAACCAATTTACGCTTTTTGGTAAATTTAACCACCCTGAAATAACTGAAAATATGAAGGTTGCATTAGTTAATCATGCAGGCTGAAATAACGAAAATATTAATTATTTAATTAAACTATTGCCATTACAGTGAAATGATGGTGGCAACACTATTGTTCAAATTTTGTTTGCGATTATTTATGGTATTTTGCTAACTTACTTTTTTGCAATTATTGCAATAATTGGCGGATCAGCCGGTGTTACAGGGATAATTGGCGAATATATGTCTGTTTATAAACAAAAGAATTTTGGAATAATAAATGGATATATAAACATAGTAATTATTCTAATTAGTGTTGTTATTGGGACTTATATTCCAGGAAGTATGATTGCTAATGACTTTAAGACTATTAGTGAGATTGCTGAAGTTAAAAATTCATTAAGTGTCACTGAATTAGCTACAGTTAAAGCAATTAGCGAGCTTAGATGACAAGCTGATTTGTATTTTTCACCTAACTTTGTGTCAACTTACTTATGTAACTTTATATTTGTTATTTACTTAAATAATTTATTCCCAAGATTTAAAATTGTACAGTTCAAAGTTTACTCTCACAAGATGGAAGAAATTAGGAAAGCTATTATTACTGATAAAAGGACAATTAACAGCTTCACATTGCAAAATGGTGAAGGTGGTTATTCAGCAAGCAAGCTTCAAATTTTATCTTCTATCACGCTTTATAGACAAATTCCAAGACTGATTAAAAAGGTGAGAACAGCTGATGCTGATGCCTTAATTACAGTAAGTAATGTTGCATCTGTTGATGGAAAGTTATATATTCCAGAGCAAAAGTTTTAGCAACAGATGTAAAGATTAAAGCAAAAAATCAGAGCAAAATTATTGCCTGATTTTTTAATTAGCAAGCCTATAAAACAACGCTTTTAATCAAATTAGTAGCTCCAATTTAAATATTATTAAAATATTTAAATTTTCAATATAATATAAAAACCATGGAAAAGACAATGTTTAAATCACTATCTGAAATCAAACAAAGTTACTTAGAATTATTAAAGAAAATTGATGACCCTGAAGTTATTAGCAACATAAAAGAATACTCAGCAATTAATAAAGAAATTGCAAAAATTAGAGAGATTTCGGAAAAATTTATTACTTATGAAAACATTTTAAAAGATGTTGAGCAAGCTAAAATTATGCTTGAGTCTAAGAATGAAGAAGAAGTAGAGTTTGCTAAAATGATAATTGACGAAAACTCCCTTAAATTAGACGAATTAGAAGAAAAGCTTAAGATTTTAATACTGCCACAAGATGAAAATGATGACAAAAACATCATTGTAGAAATTAGAGGAGCTGCTGGCGGAGACGAAGCTAATATATTTGCTGGCGATTTATTCAGAATGTACAGCAAATTTGCTGATGAACTTGGATTTAGGTTAAAAATTTTATCAACTAACAGCGCTAGTGCAGGTGGGTTTTCACAAATTGTCTTTTCAATAAAAGGTGAGAAAGCATATTCAAAATTTAAGTTTGAATCAGGCGTGCACAGAGTTCAAAGAGTGCCTGTAACTGAGTCACAGGGAAGGATTCACACATCAACAACAACTGTCACAGTTATGCCTGAAATTGATGATTCAGTAGAAATAGAAATTAAACCAAGTGACCTTAAAATAGACGTCTTTCGTTCAAGTGGTGCTGGTGGACAATCAGTTAACACAACTGATTCAGCTGTTAGAATTACACACTTGCCAACTAATATTGTTGTAACTTCTCAGGATGAAAGAAGTCAGATTGCAAACCGTGAAACTGCTTTAACAATTTTAAAATCTAAGCTATATGATTTAGAAATGCAAAAGAAAGCTGAAGAAGAATCAGGATATAGAAAGCTAGCTGGACATGGTGATAGAAGTGAAAAAATAAGAACTTATAACTATCCACAAGATAGAGTTACAGATCATAGAATTAGTTTTTCAACTAGCTTAAAACCAATTATGGAAGGCAAGCTTACACCTATAATTGATGCCCTTTTAGCTGAAGAACAAAATCAAAAAATCAAGGAAAGTGGATTTTAATGCCCGCTATTGATGACTTGCTTTTAGAAAAAAAGCGTTATGGACTTGAATTAAAAGTTAGCTCATTGGAGCTTGAAAAATTAAACCAAGGATATCCCATTCAATACATAATGGGATATGTTGAGTATGTAAATGTTAGAATCAATCTAAATCACAAGGTTTTGATACCGCGATATGAGACCGAAGAGTTAGTTTATATACTTTTAAATGAGCATTTAAAGCCAGGAATGAAGGTTTTAGATTTATGCACCGGTTCAGGTTTTATTGGAATAGCTTTAAAGAAGAATTTAGATTCAATAAATGTCACATTAAGTGACATTGACAATGAAGCAATTATGCAAGCTAATGAAAATGTAGCATTAAATTTTAAAGACACTGAAGGAATAAAAGTTGTCCAAAGTGACTGTTTCAAAGATATAAAAGGCAAATTTGATTTAATTGTATCTAATCCTCCATACTTAGATTATGATGATAAAGATGTAGACGAATCTGTAAAAAAATTTGAACCAGAAATTGCACTGTTTGCTAAAGATTCAGGCTGATATTTTTATGAGAAAATTTTAAATGAAGCAAAAATTTACTTAAATGTAGGTGGGGTTTTGGCTTTTGAAATAAACCCAAAACACATTGATAGATGGAAGCAAATTAATGGGGCAAAAATTGTGAAAGACATGTCATCAAAAGACAGATTTGCATTCATTAGCTATGAAGATTTAAGATAGAAAATAAAGTTATTTTGATAATTAAAATTCTTTTATAATATGCGTATGCAAGAAAAAGATTTAAAAGACATAATGGATAGAATTCAAAAGCTAACCAAAATTAAAATAAATCCTGAATCGACTTTCCAAGAGTTAAAAATTGATTCTTTATCGCTAGCAGAATTAGTTTTTGATTTAGAAGAGAAATATAATGTGATGATCCCTGATGATGATTTAAAAAACATCAAAAAGGTAAAAGACATAGAACAAGTTTTTAATAAGCTTTTAAAATAATTTAAGTATAATTAACATACTTAAATTGTAGGAGTGTAGTTCAACGGCAGAACAACGGGCTTCAACCCCGTGTGTTATGGGTTCGAATCCTGTCACTCCTGCCATTTTTTTATTCCTTTTTTTCGGAATAAAAAATAAGCCTTATAAGCTTATTAATTTACTTAATTAACTGTTTCATAGGCCTAAAAGAGATAATTTTTCTTTTAAGACATCCATTAAGTCGGTTGGGAAAAGCATAAGGCCTAGAACATGAGTTTCTGGGCCAGTATGTATTTCTATTACAGGCGAGAAACTAAAAATCATAGGATCTTTGTTTCAGTATTGGTGTACAAGTTTTTTGTATTCATCTAAGTCACTTTTTGATACACCTTGGTGAATAATAACAGGAGTAAGAGTAAAGCCAGAAGGAACTTTAAAACTTTCGTGTTTTTGAGTAAGGTTTTTTAAAACAGTTTTTTCAAAGTTACGGCCAGTGTTTTCTTTCATTAGTTGGCCATCTTCTCATTTAATAATAGGAACTAATTTAAGCATTCTAGCAACCAGTGCAGCAGCAGGGTGTAACCTACCGCCTTTTACTAAGTATCTGTTGTATTTTGGGATCACAGAAACTGAGTGCGCTCATGATGGGTTTTCTAGGTGATTAATGTACTCTTTGTACTTAGAAGAGTCAGTTTTAAGCATATGGTCGAATCAAATAACGTCTCATAATAGAGGCATCATAACTTGTTTACTTTGAATAACTCTAAGCTTGTCAAAATCTTTTTCCATTGTTTTAAGAGCTTGATATGAGTTTGATAAATGTTGTGAGATTGGATAAACAAAGACCATGTCATATTCTTTAGACAAGTTTGTAAACAAATCTATTGCATATTGCATATTAAACATTGATGATTTAACATCAGATTCTAATGTAAATTTTTCAAACAATGTGTCAGATGTAATATCAATTCCATCTGCATAATTTACGCCGTCAATAACTAAATTAAGGGGCAAAAAGTGTCAACCTAATTTTTCGGTTTGTGCCTTTGTAAGCCCGATTGACGAATCAGTTACTATTGCATATTTCATAGCAACATTATATAAGAAAACATATAAATTAAATAATTTAAAGTTTTTATATAATTATGATATGGCAATTTTATTTAATATAAGTAGCAAATTTGAAAATAATGCTATTGCATTTTTTAATACAACTATAAATGATTCACAAGCTGATTTTTATGATGATATGGTTGTGTTTCATGATGAAGATTTTAATGTATCATCAGTGAACTTATTAAACTATAAAACAGCTGATTTGGGCAAAAATTTTAAGGTTTTGAATGCTAATGAATTTAGTGAGTTAGAAAGCTTAATATTAAGCAAAAATAATAAGTATAAAATTCAAAAAATTAAGCGCTTCGCAATCGGGAAGATTCTTAAAAGAGAAGCACATCCAAAAAGCCAAAAATTATTTGTTTTGGAAGTTGATTTTAAGGATGCTAAAAGGCAAATAATTACTAATACTACATACACAAATGAAGGCAAATATTTTGTGTGATGTTTGCCCGGTTCAATAACTGCAAATGGATTAAAAATAACTGAAGGCGAAATATTAGAAGTTAAAAGTTATGGAATGTTGTGCAGTGCGCAAAGTTTAGGTTTTAATGATGCTGAAGCTAAAAAATTAGATGAATTATTGCAAAAATGTGATGATTCATATTTAGGACAAGAAGTTAGCAACTTGTTGTAACGGGAGAGTTATGAACATACTTAAAGATTTGGAAGAAAGACTAATTTTAAAAGATATTAGCAACAAGGATAAGTTTGCAAATCTTAGTCCAAGCACAACAGGCGTTTATGTAGGTTTTGATCCAACAGCCGAGAGTTTACATTTAGGAAATTATATTTTGATCTCTGTTTTATTGCGCTTTAAGGAATATGGCTTTAAAACTTATGCAGTTTTAGGTGGGGCAACAGGAATGATTGGTGATCCATCTTTTAAGGATTCAGAAAGAGTTTTATTAGACAATGAAAGTGTTAATAAAAACAAGTCAAAAATAAAAGCACAGCTAGAATCATTTGGTTTAGAAGTGATTGATAATTATGATTTTTACAAAGATATGAATGTTTTAGAGTTTCTAAGAAATGTTGGAAAGCTAGTTAATGTTTCATATATGATGGCCAAAGAATCTGTACAAAAAAGAATTCAAAAAGGGCTTTCTTTTACTGAGTTTACTTATCAGCTACTGCAAGGTTTTGACTTTTTAAAAACTTATCAAGAATTAGGAGTTAAAGTTCAGCTAGGTGGCAGTGATCAATGGGGCAATATTGTCACTGGAATTGATATGATTTCCAAAGTTGTTGGCGATAAACATGAAGCAGTTGGAGTGACTGTTAATTTGCTTAGTGATGAAAATGGCAAAAAAATTGGTAAGTCAACAGGCGGCGGAGCCTTATGAATTGATAAAAACATGTGTTCGCCATTTAAAATGTATCAGTATTTACTCTCGCAAAAGGATTCTAGAATTAAAGAGCTTTTATATTGATTTTCTTTTAAAAGTGTTAGTGAAATTAATGAGGTTTTAGAGAAGCATTTTGCTAATCCATCAACACAAGAGGCGCAAAGGTTTTTAGCTAGTGAGGTTGTTGAAAATATTTTTGGTGCTAATGAACTAAAGCAAGCCAAAAATATTACAAAAATTTTGTTTGATAAGTCTTTTGATGCTAGTGTTTTAACGCTCAATGATTTAGAAATTATTGAAAACTATTTGCCCACTTGCCCTATAAGACAAGGTGATTCGGTAATTGAGACTTTAATTAAAAACAAATTTATTGTTTCAAATAGAGAAGCTAGAGAGTTTATACAGGCTAAGGCCTTGAAGATTGATAATAAAGAAATTGAATTTGATTCAATTTATAGTCCGAGTTTGTTTGAAGGCAAATATGCTTTTTTTAAAAAAGGTAAGAAGCAAGTTATCTTATTTAAAACAGTTTAATTATTAAAATATTTACTAAGATATTTAATACAATTATGTACCTTAGTAGTTATGCCAGTTTCGCTTAGTGGTAAAGCAGCTGATTCGTAACCAGCAGCCACGAGTTCGATCCTCGTAACTGGCACCAATAAAGTTAATGAAAATAGCGAAGAGTATTCGCTATTATTTTTTATTCTTCATTTTTTAATGAATTAAGAATTTGATCAATTTCAAAAGCCTTTTTTTCTACTTCATCAATATAGAAATGCAGCTCAGGAACTTTTCTTCAGTTAAGAGTCTTTGAAAGCCTTTTTCTAATGTAACCTGATGCATTTTTAACTGCATCAAGGCCATCATTTTCTTTTGAACTAAAAGCTAAGAAAACCTTAACATGACCTAGATCAGTTGAGAGTACAACGTCAGTTACTGTTGGATTGTAAATGTTAGCATTTGTTAGTTCATTAGTTATTATTGTTGAAATAAAATTTTTAATCTGAGACTCTTTTCGTAGCACGCTTATACTTTTTTTCATAATGATAATTTTATACATTTATTATTAGTTAGAAAAAATAAAAAAGCGGAAGGCCGCTTATATGTAAGTCATTCAAATGAAATGGTGCCAACAACAGGAATCGAACCTGCGACCCCATCCTTACCATGGATGTGCTCTACCTACTGAGCTATGATGGCGCAAATAACATTATAGTTGAAATAAGTCAAATTAATAATAATTTAGCACTCAAAATACAAATATGCTAAAATTTATTTGTTATGGCAAATAAAGATTACTACAAAATACTATGCGTTGATAAAAAAGCTAGCGATCAAGAAATAAAAGCTGCTTATCGTAAGCTCGCAATGAAGTATCATCCTGATAAATTAAAAGATGGCACAAGCGATCAAAAAATGCAAGAAATTAATGAAGCATATGAAGTCTTGTCTGATCCTAAAAAAAGAGATGAATATGACAGATATGGAAGTGTTGGATCAGCCAATAGAGGCTTTAATATGAATGGCGGCTTTGCTGATTTTGGTTCTGGAATGCAAGATATTTTTAATGATATTTTTTCAACTTTTTCAGGTGGATTTTCAGGCGGTGCTAGAAGTGGTAGATCGTCGCAAAGTGCTATGAAACAGAGAGGAATGGATGTTTATTCAAACATTGTAATAACATTCAATGAATCAATTACTGGGGTTGAGTTTAAGGAGACATTAAGCAAGTATGAAGTGTGTCCTAAATGTTCTGGTAAAGGTGCTGAAGCCAAAAATATTAAAATTTGTGACAAATGTAATGGTAGCGGTAAGGAAGTAGGCAGAAGAAAAACTCCATTTGGAATTGTTGAAATGGTGGGTGCTTGCTCTAAGTGCGATGGTTTAGGTGAAATTATTTTAAGTGCCTGTGATATGTGTAAGGGCGCAAAGTATATTAAGAAAGACAAGCAAGTAACTATTAAAGTTTCGCCTGGTTTTATTAATGGAGATAGAATTAAGCTACCTGGTTATGGTAAAAAAGGTATTAATGGTGGCGAGCCTGGTGATATGTATGTTGTAGTGTCAATTAAGCCACATAAATACTATGTTAGGGAAGGCCTTAACTTACATTTAGACAATTTTCCTGTTTCATTTTTAGATATTATTAAGGAAAATGAGATTGTTGTGCCAGCACCAAGTGGATTAAAAACTGTAAGAATGAAACATTCATATAATGATGGCACCAAGATTAAGGTTAAAGATGGCGGAATGTGAGACAAAAATGGTCACAAGGGCGATTTAATAATAACTCTTAGTGTTAAGATTCCTGAGTATTCATCTTCTAAATTTAAAGAAGTTGCTAAAGTGTTAGAAGGCTTTAGTGATGATGTTAATAAGAGCTTTGTTGATGAGTTCAAAAAAGCAAAATAGCAAAAACACAAGCAAATTGGCTTGTGTTTTTATATCTATAAAATAGGGTTTAAGGAATTATTTACTAAAAATTAAAATTTTTAAAAAGCAAAAAATTTGCTATATTTTTTGTGAATATTTTTAAATATAAAAAAATAGTTTAAATTATGCAAATTTAGTACAACAAACAGCAAAGTAAAAAAAGTAAGGGTAATATGAACAAGAAAATTAAATTTTTAAGTGGTGCTTTTTTGTCAATCACAACAATTCCTTTGATTGCTGCATCGTGTGATAATAAAAGCAATAACAGTGCTGAAATAATTACTAAACCACAAACTGATCATATGGATGGTGGTAATGGAGATAATAAAAATATACCCCCCCATTCAAAAACGGAGCAAGGTGATCAACCAAATGGGAATACAGGGGATAAACCTATAAACAAAGACAAAGTGGAAACTGAAGATGAAAAGAAGGCTAACAAGGAAAATGCTGAAAAGGTGAAAAAAATTGTTGGCGAGCTAAAAGATGCTTTTGCTACTTTTCACTCACTACAAGATTTTTATGATCAAATTAATGTTTATGCAAAAGATGAAAAAATCAACAACTTGGAACTAGCTGAAACTAACAAAAATAAACTTCTGCTTGAAGATACAAAAGGTGGCAAAAACAAGATTAAATTAAATTTAGGTTCAACTTTGTTTGATGTTACGCTTGGAACTGTTTTTAAAGACAAAGTTGTAACTAAATACACAATAGAAGGTGATGATTTAGACTTAAAGATCAGCAATGACAACAAATTTGAAGAGCTAAATAAGAATGGCAAGAAAATATTCATTAAGCAGATTGGCTATTCACTAATTAATAATGTTAATTCTAATATTGTTACTATTGCCACAATGCCAATAAACACCGTTGAAGTTCTAAAAAACCTACCACTTAAAATTCAGTCTTTATTTAAGGTTTTTCATGGTTCTAAATCATCAAGAATTAGTAATATTGAAAAATGAAATTTAATAAATGTAACTAATATTTCTGAAGCATTTTCACATGCTGCAGAATTTAACCAAGACATTTCAAAATGAGACACTTCAAAAGTAAGAAATATTTCAGGTGTTTTTGATGGAGCAGCTAAATTTAATAGTCCGTTAAACAATTGAAACGTCTCAAGTGTTACACAAATGTCTAGCTTTTTTGCAGGAGCAACATCTTTTAACCAAGATTTAAATTTATGAAACACATCTAATGTTCAAGATATGGAATCTATGTTTCAAGATGCAACATTATTTAATGGAAATATTGATGATTGAAACGTCTCAAATGTAAATAAGATGTATTTAATGTTTGGGGATGCAGAGAATTTTAGTCGTGACTTAAGTAAATGAAAACTAAATTCTAATGTCGAAACAGACAATATGTTTATTAGAGCTCCTAAGGTAGATGTAAAAAAATTAGCAAGTATATGCTGTGTTTCAGCAGATAAGCTTGAAAAAAATCTTAATAATAAATATATACAAACCAAATTATGTGTCTGTTTATGTTTATTTCTTTTTCAAATAATTACAAAGTCAATCCGCAGGGTTGATTTTTTCTTTTAAGAGCAAATATAAAACATTTTTTATCCAAGATACAAATCAAAATATAATTTAAATATGAAAGAAAATAATAACAAGCCTATTTTAGATTCTTTTGGTTTATCAGTATACAGTGAGAAAAATATGTTTGAAAGTCTTCTAAAAGAAAATAAGGAACTAGAAGCTCATTACCGTTTTTTTAATAAATTAATGCCAAATTACGACTTGTTTAGTCATATAAATGAAAGTATAAAGATACCGAATGTTAAAATGGACAATTTGACTAAAAGTACTATAAAACAGATTGATATGAACAATATCAACAAGTACTTAATAAACGTTAATTACTACAAAACTAAAAGCGATATGACTTTTGAATTAAGAAGCATAAGCAAAAATATTTCATTTTCATCAAATGAATTATTGTCACTATTAGATGTAAAAGATGATGAATTTTATGACGGGGGTTCATCATTCACTGAAGATACAATTTCATTCACAAACACAACGGAAGTTGTAATTAATAAGGCTGAATTTTAGCTTTTTAATTGTCTTTGTAGTGCATAAGAGCGTTATTTAATTTATAATTAAATAATGTAATTTAAGACAGGGAGTTTTTATGAGCAACAAAATAAATATAGCAATAGATGGGCCATGTGGAGCCGGTAAGTCCACTGTTGCTAAAGAGGTAAGCAAGAAGTTAAAATATGTTTTTATAAACAGTGGTAGTGTTTATAGAGCTATAGCACTTAGCGCAATTCAAATGGGTGTTGATTTTGAGGTTGAAAATGAAGTATTTAAGATGCTTAGCGAGATTGAAATAGATTTAGATGAGCATGAAAATATTTTTCTTAACGGCGAAAATGTATCTGAGACAATTAGGGATGATAAAGTTGCTAAGGCCGCTTCAAAAGTTGCTCAGTATCCATTAATTAGGCATTATGTTGTTGATTTTATTCATAAAATCACTAAAAAATCTAAAGGCTATATTATGGATGGGCGTGATACAACCTTTAAGTTAATGCCACATGCTGAATTAAAAATCTTTCTTACCGGAACTCCTGAAGTAAGAGCAAGAAGAAGAGCACTTGAGAACAAAGATAAAGGTTTTGAAACTAATTATGATGTGGTTTTAGCAGAAGTTAAAGCAAGAGACTATGCTGACCAACATAGAGAAACTGACCCGCTTCATATTACTGATGATGCAATTGTAATTGATTCAACAGATATGAATTTTGAGCAAGTTGTAGATAAAATTGTTAGTTTAGCAAAAGAAAGAATGTAGTTATGAAAAAGAATGTAATTGCAATTATTGGAAAACCTAATGTTGGTAAAAGCACCCTATTTAACAGGCTTGTTGGTAAAAGAAGTTCAATAACTTTTGATAGACCTGGAGTAACTAGAGATAGACTTTATGAATCATTTACATGAAATGGCAAAGAGATAAATGTAATTGATACTGGCGGTATTCAAATTGAGAAAAAAGACTTCCAAGATCAAATATTAATACAAGCCAAAATAGCTATTGAAGAAGCAAATGTTGTTATTTTTATTGTTGATGGGCAAGCAGCTATTACTTCTGATGATAAGATGATTTATAGTATGTTGCAAAAGTCTGGCAAGCCTATTATTGTTGTTGCTAATAAGCTTGATAATATTTCAAAATTTGACTATGGCTGATATTCATTAGGCGCTGATCATGTTTTTAGAATTAGTGCGCTACATGGAAATGGAATTGGTGATGTTTTAGACCAATGTCTTAAATATTTAAACTTTGATTCAGACAATGTTAGTCCTTATTTTAAACTTTCGATTATTGGCCAACCTAATTCAGGAAAGAGTTCACTTTTAAATGCTATCACTCATGAAAACAGATCAATTGTGTCAGATATAGCTGGCACAACTAGAGATGGTGTAAAAAGTGTGGTTGAATTAAGAGGACACAAAATTGAAATAATTGATACTGCTGGAATTACTAGAAAGAGTAAAATTGATGATACTGTTGAACACTTAGCTCTTAAAAGAGCAATGTCATCACTTGACGAATCTGACCTGTCTATAGTATTAATCAACTCAACTAGAGAGTTAGCTCACTTTGATGCGAGAATAATTGGATATGCACTTGAAAACAATAAACCAATAATCATTTGTGTTAATAAATGAGACTTAATTAATAAAACTCAAGACACAATGAATGAATATAGGAAAAAGTTAAAGAACCGTTTTCATTTTGTGCCATGAGTACCTGTTGAGTTTATTTCGGCTAAAACAGGTTCAAGAATTGACAAACTTATTGACATTGTTTTAAAAGTAAAAGAAAACTTAGAAAGAGAAATTAAACCTTCAGTTTTAACAAACTTAATAAGAGAAAGTCAATTAATTCAACCAGCGCCTCCATATAATGGCGGAAGATTAAATATTTATTTTGCTAGAAAAACTGAAAATAAAATTCCTACATTTATCTTTTTTGTTAATAACAAAAAATTTGTTCACTTTAGTTATCAAAGGTTTTTAGAAAAACAAATTAGACAAAACATTGAGTACACTGGCTGTCCAATTAATATTATTTTCAAAAATAAATCGAATGAATTTGAATAACACAATTTTTTCTAATTTGCCTATAAAACAGGCAAATTATTTTTTTATTGTAAGTGGATATTTTCAAATTAGAAAGCTTAATAAAATTTGAATTACACATGCTTTTTGTTTAATAGAAAAATAAAATTTCAATTAATTTATAATTTTATTATGTTTAATCATAATATAGGCTTAGATATGACAAAAATAAGCCGTTTTCAAGAGCTTAAAAAAAGCACAATTATACGTATTTTAAGCGCTGAAGAGTTTATTGAGTTTGATGAATTAAAATCAGATTATGAAAAACAAAAGTTTTTAGCAACCCGTTGGTGTATTAAAGAAGCTATGTTTAAGGCTGATAATGCAATACCTGCTTTTGATAAGATAACGATTATAAAAAAGCAAGGAGTTTATATACATTCTGATTTTATGATATCAACAACAGACGAAGATGACTTAATAATAGCAGTAGTAATGAAAAAATAGGAGCGTTGTATGTTTATAATAAAAATGATCTTTCTTTGATGATTAGTTTTATGATACTGATGAAGAATAAATGCTTTTGCTAGAAAGTATAGAAAAGATCCAACATTTTATCATCCACAGCAAAGAAATGACTGGCTTTTGAAAAAAGCTAGATTTTTCCTATGACTTTATGGTGTCAAATTAGTTGTTGAAGGATATGACAATATTCCCAAAGGTGCTGTAATATTGGCTCCAAATCATAAATCAAACATTGATCCAGTTTTAGTTTTATGTGCACTTAGAAAGCAAACTAAAGAAGAGAATGTTAGAAATAAAATTCCAACATTTTTAGCAAAAATTGAGTTAAGCAAGAAAAGAACCATCAGAAATTTACTAAGCTTAATTGACACAATTTATGTTGACAGAGACAATCCGCGTGATGGGATTAAGAAGATAAATGAATTTGGGGCTTTTGTTAAAAAGAATTCTACTTGTGGTGTTATTTTTCCTGAAGGAACTAGAGTTGTAGAAGATGAATTAGGCGATTTTAAAGCAGGAGCATTTAAGGTTGCAGTAAGTAATTATTTACCAATTGTGCCTGTTGCTATTTCAGATTCTCGTGATGGTTTAAATGTGAAAAGAATGAAGTCAATTAAGATCAAAGTTACATTTTTACCTGCTCTTAAACCAGCATCATTTATTACAATGGAGCCTGTAGTTATTGCTGAAAATGTAAAAAGCATGATTAAAGGAGCATTAAGAAATGAATAATGAAGCCTTGCAATCAAATAGTGAAAATAAGTTTGATATTAAGTTAGAAAACTTTGATGGACCTTTAGATTTATTACTAGCTTTAGTTCAAGAAAAAAATGTAAACATAATGGATGTTGACGTTTTTGAATTAGCTACTGCTTACTTAAAAATAATTGAAGATTTGCAAGAAAATGAAATTGATGTGGCAAGTGATTATTTAGTTATGGCTGCAACATTATTAGCGCTTAAAACTAAAATGTTGTTATTTACTCCTGAGCAAAAACCAGAAATTGAAGAAGATAAACGTGAGTTGCTTCGCAGGCTTTATGAATATCAACAAATTAAAGAAGTTACAAAAGTATTACGTGAGCAAGAGGAGTCTAGAAAAGAGATTTTTATCAAAAGTCCTAGCAACATTGACGAGTTTTTGGTTGACGATGATAAAAGCGCGTTAGATGGTTCAAGTAATCCTCTAAAGCTAATTACTGTTTTAAGAAAAATGTTTGAAAGAACATATGCACAACAACTTAGAAGGACAAAATTAGAGACTTTCAATCTAACACCTAAAGATCAAATACCGTTTATTTTAAACTTGTTTGATTCTTGTGACGAAGTAACATTTGAAATGATTTTTAGACAGCCTAGTTTGAATCATTTTGTAATTACACTATTAGCTGTGCTTGATTTATCAAGAAGACAAATTATAAGAATGTATCAAGATAGTCAATTTAGCGAAATTAGGTTTGAAAGGGGGGCAGAGTATGAAAAATAAGATTTTGGAAGCATTATTATATGTTCAAGGTGATGAAGGCCTTACTTTAGAGCAAGTTAAGGACATTTTTGGATTAAATACTATTTCTGAAGCTAGAAAAGTTATGAATGATTTTGTTAGAGCATACAACGACGAAGATAGAGCGCTAAAAGTTGTTAATTTTAATGAGGTGTTTAAATTAGCAACCAGAGAAGCTTACAAAGAATATATAACCAAAATGGTGCAAGTTGTTAAAAAACATCGTTTATCAAATGCTGCTATTGAAGTAGCTGGCATTGTGGCTTACAAGCAACCTGTTACACGTTCACAAATTAACAATTTAAGAGGTGTTGCTAGTGAGCAAGTTTTGAACACATTACTAACTAAAGGTGTTGTGGAAGAGGTTGGAATTAGCCCTACTCCTGGTAATCCAATTCTTTATGGCGTAACCAACAAGTTTTATGACTATTTTAAATTAAAATCAACTTATGAGTTGCCTAAGTTGACTGAATTTAACTATTCTGATGGAACAGAAAATGAGGCAAAAGACTTTAATTTATTTGATGGCATAAGAGTTGATGTTGAATAAGGAGGAGCACTGTGCATAAGTTCATTGCCCAAAGCAGTGATAATGGGAGAAAGTTAATAAAATATATTGGTTCTCTTTTTAAAAAATTACCAGAAGGCCGAATTTATAGGCTTTTTCGTCAAAAAAGTATTAAGGTAAATAATAAAAGAATCACTGACAGTAATTATGTTGTTAAAACAGGCGATGAAATAATTATTTATGGCATAAAGGATGAACCATCATTCGTTATCTATGATAATTCATGAAAATTGGATTCAGAAATTGTGTATGAAGATGACAATATTTTGCTTATTAATAAAAAAGCAGGGACTATAGTGCATGGGGATTCTAATTGTTTGGATAATCAAGTTTTCAGTTATTTCAAATTTAGGCAAAACTCGGCTTTTAGACCTAGTCATGTAGGCAGGTTAGATAAGTGAACCAGTGGACTTATAATGTATGCTAAAAATTATCAAACATTAACAGAATTAAACCATAAAACAGAGTTTTTGGACAAAATTTATGTTTTAAAAAGTGATTATAATCCCCATGATGAAATTGTTTCTGTTTATATTCATCATGATGAGTTGCAGCAAAAAATGGTGGCAACTAAGAATATGCAGCATCCTAATGATAAGATAGCAAAGACCAGATTTTTTAAAAAAGACAATAAACTATATGCACAATTATTTACTGGCAGAAAACATCAAATTAGAGCCACATTAGAATACCTTGGATATCCAATATATGGCGATTCAAAATATGGTTCAAAGACAAAAGGAACCAAAAGAGTTTATTTACACTGCTATAAGTTAAAATTTAATAATTTAGAAAGATCATTAGAGTATTTAAATGGCAAAGAATTTGAATGCAAGGAAGAATGGTAGGCAATATGAAGGAAAATATTAGAGAAGAGTTAAAAGAAATAGCATCATCATTAATGTTTAAAATTGATGACAAGGTTATGGACGACATAATGGAGATTTGGGCAGACTTAAATTCTAGAATTGCATGATTAAAGGATATTGACACAACTAATGTGCTGCCGTTAAGTCATATAAACGAAGAAAAGTTCACTGATTTTTTAAGAGAAGATGCTGAAAATGAAATGATTGTTTCCATTAAAAAACAAGAGTTATTAACTAATGCTGCCGATTATGACAGTGACTATATATTGACTAATAAGGTTGTAAAATAATGGAATTAGTAAATAAAGGCAATTTTGAAAAAGCATTAGAAGAATTAAAAAATAATCAAAATAACTGTGTTTCTAGTTTATATGATGAAAAGATAAAAGTGGGTGATGGCATCTTAAATGAATGTGTGTTTACTATTAAAGATAACTATGCCACTGAAAGCAAAAAAACAACTGCCTCAAGCAAAATTTTAGAAAACTTCATGCCTCATTATAATGCAACTGTAGTTCAAAAATTATTAGATGCTGGAGCAGTGCCAGTTGCCAAAGTTCACTGTGATGAGCTAGCTTTAGGGGGAACTGGAAAGCATAGTGCCTTTGGATTAGTAACTAATCCATTTGATTCAAGTAGATTAGCTGGAGGCTCATCTAGTGGATCTGTGGCTACTTTAACTAAAAATGTTGCATTTTCACTAGGTTCAGATACCGGGGATTCAGTGCGTTTGCCTGCTAGTTATAATGGGCTTGTTGGATTTAAGCCTAGCTATGGAGCAATAAGCAGATTTGGATTATTTGCATTTGCTTCTAGTTTAGACACTGTTGCATATTTTGCTCATAATGTAAGCGATATAGCCACTTTGTCACATATAGTGTTTGGTAAAGATCCTAGAGATATGACTAGCCTTAATATCAAAATTAATGATGTTAAGAAGGCAAAACCACAAAAAATAGGAATACTTAATGTACATGGGCTTGAAGAGTTTGTTGATAAAAAATATAAAGAATTGATAAGGGAGCTTTCAAAGGCAACTAATGTTGAATTAGTTGACATTAATGAAACCCTTTTTAAAGCAATTAAACCTGTTTATGAAATTATTTCTTATTCTGAAGCTTCAAGTAATTTAGCGAATCTAAACGGCATTGCTTTTGGGTCTAGAAAAGATGGAAGTAACTGAGAAGAAATAATGACAAACACAAGAGCAGAAGGCTTTGGTGAAATGGTGCAGCTTAGACTTGCACTAGGATCGTTCTTTTTGCATTCAAAAAACCAAGAAGAGATGATTTTAAAGGCTCAAAAAGTTAGAAGATTAATTAAAGAGCATCTTGATAGCATCCATAAAAGATTTGATATTGTGATTTATCCTTGTGCTGCTGATTATGCTCCTTATATTGATGATTCTAAAAATAAATCACACGGTTATATGGACTATATTTTAACTGGAGCTAATCTTGCTGGCAATCCTTCATTATCAATTCCTTGGATTAAAGACAATTTATTTGTTAATTTATCAATTGATTCAAAAATTTATGATGATGAAAAATTGTTATCGCATGCACTATGAATCGAAAAGTTTTTAAAGGAGAATAATGAATAATTTTGAAGCAATTATCGGAATTGAAATTCACCTTGAACTCAACACTAAAACAAAAATGTTTTCGCCTTCAAAAATTGACTTTAATGCTGAAGCCAATACTACTGTAAATCAGATTGATTTGGGATATCCAGGTACTCTTCCATTGCTTAATAAAGAGGCTGTTGTTTCTGGAATTAAGCTAGCTAAAGCACTAAATATGACTATAGATCGCGAGCTGCATTTTGATAGAAAGAATTATTTTTATCCTGACTTGCCTAAAGGTTATCAAATAACTCAGTTTTATAGGCCTATTGGTTCAAATGGATATGTTGAAATAAATACTGATTTAGGTACTAAAAAAATAAGCATTGAAAGAATTCATTTGGAAGAAGATACAGCTAGACAGTATCATGGAGAAAAAACTAAATTAGATTATAACCGTGCAGGTGTGCCACTAATTGAAATAGTTTCAAATCCAGTAATAAGCAGTGCTGATGAAGCTGTTGCTTATGTTGATATGATTAGAAGAATTGCACTTTCGTTAAATATTTCTAGTGCAAAAATGGAACAAGGCTCACTAAGAGCTGATATTAATATTTCACTTAGGCCAAAAGGATATAGTAAATTTGGCACTAAAGTTGAGATAAAAAACATAAACAGTTTTAGAGCAATTAAGAATGCAATTGAATATGAAATAAAATTACAAGAGCAGAAAATTTTAACCAATGAGCCTATTTTACAACAAACAAAAAGATATGATGAAGAGACTCAAAGTACAATTGTAATGCGCACTAAAACAGGCACAATTGACTATAAGTACTTTCCAGAATCTAATATTCCATTTATTAAATTAAGTGATGAATTTATTAATAATGTAAAGTTAAATGAACTGCCTTGAGAGAAAGAAAGCAGATATAAAAAAGAAGAAATTCAAGACATTTATATCAAAAGTTTAACTAATGATATTGAGTTAGCAAACTATTTTGATTCTATTAATTATGCTGATAGAAACAAATTAAGCAAGCTATTTTTTGCTGAAGTTGTGTCATTAGCTAACAGTAAAAATGTTAAGGCATATGAATTAAATATTAAAACAACTGATTTAGAAAAAACAATTGATTTATTAGACAAAGAAATTATTTCTGGCAAGTCATTTAAAAAAATAGTGCCTTTATTGGTTAATTTTGATGGAGATATAGATCAATTAATAAAAGAGCATGACTTAGTACAAATTAGCGATGAAAATATCATAACTAAGTGAGTTAATGAAATTATTGCAAAGAATGAAGCGCTAGTGACAGAGTATACTGAACGTAGTGAAAAAGTGATTAAATTTGTTTTAGGAAACATAATGAAAGTTTGAGGGGGCAAAGTCAACCCACAAAAAGCAAATGAAGTGTTACTCAAAATTTTGAATGAAAAATTTAAATAATAAATCTGGTTGTCCAGATTTTTATTTTTTTAAATACATATGGAAACATATTTATACAAATATGAAATGCATTCCATACCAAGATACTAATAAATGTGTTTTAAGTATACTGATTCGCGAGCTTACCAAAGTTCACTATTCTATATTTTGATTTGAGAGGACAAAATGAAGAAAAACAAATTAATGCTGTTAGCAGCACCTGCAACTTTATTTGCTGCACCAATAGTGGCTGCATCATGTACTGATAACACAGCAGAAATGAACAAAAAAGAAGAGAAAAAAGAAGAAAAGCAAATGAAAATGACTCCTAAAAAGGATGTAATGGAGAAAACTGAAGGCAAAATGGAAGGAAAGGATAAAAAGTCTTTAGCAGTAACTCCTGAGAAGAAAATGGAAAAAGCTCCAATGACTCCACCAATGCCAAAAACAATAGCGAACCAATCAGCATCTAATGGTAGCATTTTTGAATCATGATACACTGGAGCAATTGTTAATGATGTAAATTCAAAGAAAGGCAAAAAAGTGAAAACGGAACCTTCCAAAGAAGTGACAATTTTCGACGGCTTATACCCACACTTAAAAATTAAGGATGAACCAAAAGTTGATCCTTGAACAACTTGAGAAGTAATTTAACAATAACAATAAAAGAGCAGCCTATTTTTTGGTTGCTCTTTCTTTATAATTAATAACTTCAATTTGTCATTTATGCCTGTTTAATAGGTATTGATAACTATTATTGAATGTGTATTTCAATTCATTTATTTCAGGGAAAATATCACTAACAATTTTTTCAATGAAATTAAAAGCCATGATCATTGCTAAAACGTCATTGTGGCAATATTTCTTTAAGTTTGAAAGATTTTCTTCCCAGACATTGCCATCAATTAAGTTAGCATATCTTTTGATAGCAATTTCCATTGCTTCTGAACCATTATGAACTTTTTTAAGATCAGGATAAGGTGTTATCATGTGTTCCAATTGAATCTTTTTAGATGTTATTAAATGCTCAACTTTTTTAATAGAACCCATACCTTTTAAGT
Source organism: Mycoplasmopsis agalactiae PG2 (assembly GCF_000063605.1). Lineage (GTDB taxonomy): Bacteria > Bacillota_I > Bacilli_A > Mycoplasmatales > Metamycoplasmataceae > Mycoplasmopsis > Mycoplasmopsis agalactiae. The sequence goes on along the minus strand of NC_009497.1, from coordinate 834,124 downwards.
CTTTTAAAAACACATTTAAATTAAGAATTGATGACATAGCTGAAGTTTGAACTTCAGTAGGATTTTCTAGTCCATCTAAGGTTTGATTATCAACGTCATTAATTGTAAAGTTAATAAGTTGCTTATCAACTTTTGGTTCTATAATATAGCCTTTTTGGCTAAAAGTAGTAACTGAATTATGTTTGCCTTTAATATTAGAGTTAAGTTTAGATTCATCTATTGCAATATGAATATTTTGGTAAATTTTGCCATCATCAAATTTCATTTTTTTGCTTGGTCTTGAAAATAGCTCATATAAATCTATAGTTCTGCTATTAATATAGTTGGCAAAAGTCATTACATCATCCGGCTTTATTGATAGTTTTTCATTTAACTCTTTAATAAATGATTCATCAAAATTATGATTCTGAGCTCATGTAGCTATCTCCATATTACGTGTATTTTCAAAACCTTTGTTATAGACAATATATTTATCACCTTGTCTATCATATAAATTTTTTAAGATAGAAATGAGGTTAAAAATTGATATATTTTTAGGATCATAAACTATATCTTCTTGTGTATTTGTGATAATTTTGCCGTTAATTGTGTCAATGATTGATACCTGGTTAACTATTTGCGAATAAGGCGAAAAATCATCAATTACTGGCAACAAACTCATAAATGATTCATAGTCATACCAAACTATTTTTTGGTCCTTAATATGAAGCTCACTTAGATATTTTTCAATAACAAGTGATTTGAAAAAATCACCTGTTTTATAGGATTGTTGAACTTTTTCAATAAAGTTTTCTTTAGCTTTATTAAATGTTCTGCCTGCTTTATTATTAGCTATAAGGTTAATTCGTAATTCAGAGAAAATTTGCCTGTTAAAAATATTTTCTTTGCCTAGTGAAGCAAGCAGATAGTCTTTAGCCAAAAGATCATTTTTGCCAAAATGATTATAGTCATTATTAAGTGCAGTATTATCATCAGTTTTTGCATCAAAGAAACTAAGATCAGGCTTGGTTATGCTATATGCACTAATGATTCTGTTGATGATTCTGTCAAAATCCCCTAAATATAGCTCTGAATCAAAAGGTTCATCAACATCAAATTTGAAGAAGTTATTTCTTTTGTCGGCATTTTTAATTGACTTTAATCCATAATTTTTTTTAAGACATTCAACATAATTAAATGTCTTAGGTAGTTTACCATTGTGTTTATTAAAACTAAGCTCATTTTTAACTAGTGCTCATCCTTGATTCATATAATTAATGAACGCTTTTCTGTCTTTAAAGTAAGGGTTCATTTTGTCATTTAAAGCCTGTTTTATAGTATCCCAGGCTTCTTTATCAAAAGTATATTTATTTCTTGACATATGGCATAATTCAGTGCATACAAATTTACAAATTCCTTGAGTTTGTGGCATTTGTGAATCAACAATAATTACATAGGCATTATTTACTTGAATTTTTTGTTTTTGTAATATTTCATATGCGAATTTTAATGATAAAAGTGTGTCAATTTTAACATGTGTAGAAAGCTTAGACAGGTATAGCTTATTTTGCAATTTACTAAAAGCAAAAGGGTTTGTGTAAATGACGAATTCATCTATTTCATAGCCAAAATAGCTATTTATAATTACATCACATGAAGAATCAGCAAGCAATTTATTTGTTTCATTTATTCTAGTTTTTAGGTCGCCTTTAGGAGAAACAATTTTGTATTTTAGTCCGCTGAATAACTCATTAGTTGCTCATAGATTAAGTTGATTTTGGATGCTAGCAAAAATATTGGATTGTGCATTCACGGTTTGCACACTTGTGTCTAAATTTTCATTGATAAGTCTAGTTCAGATCGAACTTCCTATATCTGATTCATCATATTCATCATCTTCTAATAATTCATCTTTTTCATTTGGTAAGATTAAAGGATTTATATAATCAGCTTCAAATTCTTGAGCACTGTGTCATAAAAAGTAGTCTTGATTAAAGTAAGACTTAACAAATTTAGTTTCATTTATGATTTTAGGTTTGCTTGATTCTGTCATGCTTATCTCCATTAAAATCATAGATTATTATTTGAAATTATGCTATATTAGCTGACAAGCATTATTTTAAAAAAGTGCAAGCATTGCTTGCAAATTGACTTATAAGTCTGTAAATTAGCTTAATAAGGAAAGTTAAAATCTCTTGAAGGCTTAAGCACATTTTCTACTTTATCAGAAATATCTGGAATTAATTCATCATATGGGGCTTCTGCTTCTAAAGCAAATGTTATCTTAGGCTTACCACTAGTGTCTCTGTCAATATTTGTGTATATGTCTTGGATTCCGGCATTTACAGTAAGAGTCATTTTGACTTTTAAAATGTCTTGCTTTCTAGAGTTTTTATAAAGATAAACTTTTAAATTATCATCAGTTGGATCATTGTAGATGTTACGGTAGTCCTCAAACAAACCAAAAAATGGATAGACTATAGCGCCATGTTTACGTGATATTATATCCATGAGAGTCAGCTTTTTGCTATTAGTTTTATATATTTCAAGATAATCATTTGCATTAACAGGTATTTGCCTTGATGCATTTGGCAAAGCAAGAAGTCTTTTAATAACTGTTCAGCCTGTGCCATTAATTTCAACAGGGGTAGGGCTATCATTTATATAGTTTCTAAGTACTTTTCTAGCAATATATTCGTAAAGACTAGTTCCTTTTTCATAAGAGTTTAGCAAGTTTTCCTTACCATAATTTAGTTTTATAACATTTTTATTGCTATCTGAGGCATCAAATTTCCTAAAGCCAGTAAATTCTAGTTTTTGAACATATTTGTTGTCTTTATTGTTCTCAATATTTGATTCAGGCTTATGAAGAATTTGAACAGCTAGAGCTAAAGTGCCTTCCAGGTCATTAAAACCAGCGCCAATAATTTTAGCATCATATCTAGAAGCGTACTCAGGATTTAAACTAAGAAAGATTTGCTTCATTCCATTAGCAAAAGAAGGCGTATCAATTGCAAAAAGATCTTTTTGATTTTCAATAATAAAATCAAAGCCATCTTTAATTTCTGATTCAAAAACACTTGATTCAGGCTTTTCTTTTTCGCTCTTTTCTTTTACTTCTTTTGCCTTCTTCACTTTTTCAACATTATTCAAGATTAAAGCACCAAGCATTGAAGGAAACATGCTTAAAATTTGGTTTGGTAAGTTTGCTTGAGTAACAAATTTATGTCTTACATCAGGAACATGAGTGTTAGTGCTACTTATTAATGATTAGTTATTTTGATTTTGACAACTAGCTGATAATAATGGTATTGATATAGGCAAAGTGGCAATTGATGATGATAATATTTTAGCTACAGTTCTGTTCATTTATATCCTTAAAATAAGCATAAAAATAATCTTAGATAATTATATATATTTAGTTATTTTAAGCGTTAAGGATGGAAAAGCAGGCAGAATTTTTTCAAAAAAGCACCCTGAGAAGGATGCCTTATAAATGAATAATATTATTCATCATCAACTTCATCTCTGAAGTCTTCTGTAAATTCGTTTGAAGTTCCAAAAATCTCTTCTTGAAGTTCTTTAAGAACTTTTTGATTTGCTTCTCTTTTCTTAGAATCAATGTTTTTGTTTTCAAATTTAATTGTTGCCTTTTCAAAAAGAGGGTCAGTTTCTTCCTTAGTAAACAAGAAAGTAGGAATAATAATAGGTCTACGACGTTTTTCCTTATAAAACAAGGATTCTAGTCGATCTATGATTAACTGTTTTAGTTCAACAATGTTTCAAGTTTGGCTATTTTTGATGTGATAAAGCACAGCACCATGAGCTATACGCTTAGCTTCTTCAACTAGAGCTAAAGAAGTTTTGACATAGAAGCTTCCACGACTAATAAGATGTGGTCTGCCAACTATTTCGTTTTTGTCTTTATCAATTGTCATAATTATATTAACAAAGCCGCTGTTAGCTAGCTCGTTTCTTTCTTTTAGTGTGCTACCAGTTACACTTAGTGTGGTTGTTCCATCGATGTAAATTGGGCCGTATTCAATTTTTTCAGTTGTTGGAATAATTTGGTTGTCAACCATATTGAATACTTGACCAATTTCAGGAATGAAAATGTTGTTTTTGTTTACACCATTACGCACAGCGCTTTCACCATGGGCTACACACATTCTATATTCACCATGGTATGGTATAAAGAATTTAGGTCTAGTTAGCTGGAAGATTTTATCATGTTCATGTTTGTAGGCGTGTCCTGAAGTGTGCAAGTAACCATCTGGACCATTTTCTTTGATAATGGCTCCTAGTTTTGCTAAACGGTTAATAAGAAGTTCAACAACCATTCTGTTACCAGGAATAGGGTTTGATGAAAAGATAACCATATCACCTTTTTCTATTTTGATATTAGCATGCTTGCCATAGCTCATTCTTGATAGTGCAGCTAATTGCTCACCTTGGCTACCAGTTGTTAAAACAACTAATTGATTCTCGGGAACTTTTGATATTTCTCTTTTTTCAATAAAAATGCTTGCTGGAGCTTTTATGTTTCCTAATTTACGGCCAATTTTGATGCCTTGAACCATTGAACGACCAAAGCAAGCCACTTTTTTCTTTAATTTAACTGCAAGGTCAATGATAGCTTTTACTCTAGTTAAGTTAGAAGCAAAGGCAGTAACTATTATTTTTCTAGTAGCTGAACGCATATGACGTTCAATATCTATTAAGATATCATTTTCACTTGGTGAGTGAAAAGGACGCATAGCATTAGTTGAATCAGATAATAAGACGGTAAGACCTTCTTTTCCTATAGCATCAAGCTTAGTAAAATCAGTATAGATTTCACCAATAGGGTTATAGTCAAATCTAAAGTCACCAGTACACATAACTGAACCATTAGGAGTAGTAACTCTAATACCAAAAGCATCAGGAATTGAGTGCTGTGCTGTTCAAAAGTCTACTTTTACTTGACCATTTCCAAATTCATGGACAGCAGATTTTTCAATTTCAATAAATTCTACTTTGTGAGTGATTTTGTGCTCTTCAAATTTAAGTTTTAAATATTGAATTGCTATTCTGGGAGCATAAATTCTTTTTAGATGAACTTGCTTAACTAAATAAACAACGCCACCAATATGATCCTCGTGACCGTGGGTTATAAAAAGACCTTCGATGTTGTCTTTTCTTTCTTTTAAGTATTTATAATCAGGAACAATGCCTTTGATACCGGTCGTTGCTGTGTCAGCAAATTTAATACCTGCATCAATAATTACAATGTGTTTGCCATGCTCAATTATTAAAGTAGATTTACCTATTTCTTGTACTCCACCTAATGGAATTATGCGTGTAGGCGTCATATAACCTCCGTTGTTAAATATATAATTAATAGCTTGAATTTACTAGAAATTATTGCTTATATTATGCTAGCAATAATATTATTCAAATAATACCAAAAAATAATTTTTTAGAATAAATTAAAAGCAATCAACATTTAGTCGATTGCTCAAGGTCTATTATATTTAAGATATGGTACGTCGTACAGGGCTCGAACCTGTGACCCGCTGGTTAAGAGCCAGCTGCTCTACCAACTGAGCTAACGACGCATAACAAAAATATTATAAATTAAATTTTATGATTGCAAAATAAAATTGATGCTGTAAGTTAGAATATAAAGCTACGTCTTGCATAAGCATTCTACTTACTATTAAGCATTATTTTTCTATAAATTCGATAGTTTTCATTTTCATCTAATTGCTGGTAGGCAAATGTAGTTGCTATACTTGAATGACCCATTTGCCTTTGCACCATTTTAGGCAATGCTCCTTTTTTTAGCATAAATGAAGCAAATGATCTACGCAATGAATGGGGGCTATATTCATTGCCTAAAAAATGCTTAATGGCCTTTGAAACAGTGATATACGACACTGTTTTGATTTTATCTTTAAACATCTTTAAGTTTTCATAAGTTTCAGCATTATAAAAAACCTGACGGTCTTTATTGCCCTTGCCATTAACATATATGCGCTTGTCTTCTTCATTAATTGTTTTAAGTTCACCTATTCTAATTCCTGTTTCAAACATAAAGCGGATAAGTAGTTTGTAAAACACTACTTTAGGCTTATCCTTATGCATAATATTAGTTCTTCTATATACTTGTGCTTTTGTAAGAACAGGTCTATAAATAGATTGCACAGGCTTTACTTTTAGTACAGCTATATCTTTATAGTTTTTCTTTTGATTACTAAATTTTAAGTATAAGGCATACACTTGCCTGTAAAGACGTTGCGTGTTTGCTTTGAGTTGTTGATTTGTTATTATTTTCATAATAGCAAGATGTTTGTTAGTTTCAACTGACAAAATATTCAAAAGAATATTTTTGTAAGCATCAATAGTGCTTTTTGCTAAATTCTTACGTTCGCAAAATGTGATAAAGGTTTCTACCATATTGACTCCTATGTTTTTTGATTTATTAGACTCTAATATTGATAGCCCATTTATATAAATAAGATTATGAATTGTCTAGAAAAATAGATGATTAATGCCCCATAATTAGAGCCCAATAATTACTTATTTTAAACTTTGTTATAGCTTGTGGGCTTCTTTTTGTATATTGGTTTGAATTTAACAGCATAACTTATCATAAATTAATTACTTTTGATATTTATTAATAGATTTTGAAAACATTTTTAAGGCTGTTTTACAGCCTTTAAAGAAAGGATAAATTTATGAAAAAATCAAAGTTTTTATTGCTTGGATCACTATTTTCTTTAGCAGCAATTCCTTTTGTTGCAGCTAAGTGTGGTGGTACTAAAGAAGAAGGAAACAAAAATCCAGCAGACACACAGGGCGGAGGTCAAACAGATTCAACTCCGTCAACATCTACAACTGTAGATTTAAGTAAACTTGACCAAACTATTCAAGCCCAATTGAATAAATTAGCTAAAGATGGTGTTAAGAAAGAAGAAGTTCTTGTCATTCTAAAAACTGTTGAAGGCTTAAAAGACATAAAAGCTGAAGATCTATCAACAGTTGAATTCAAAGATAAAAAACTTGTTATTGCAGCTAAAGAAGGTTCAAAACTAGTTTCAGGTAAATATGAGTTTTCGGCACAATCAGAATCTGACACTTTAATGGAATCGAACAAAATTGATCTAAATAAACTCGAAGAATCTGTTAAACAAGAACTAAACAAGTTAGCTAAAAATAATGTTCTTTTTGAAGATGTGTTGGATGTTTTAAAGAAAGTACAAGGTTTAGAGTCTTTAAGATTAGGTGACATAAAAACAGTAGAATTTAAAGACAATAAACTTATTATTGAAGCTAATAAAGATTCAAAATTAGTTTCGGGTAAATATGAATTTGTTGCACAAACAGATTCCGACACCTCTACAACAAAACCAAATGGTACTGATCAACCTGCTAAGCCAAGTAAAACAGAGCAGCCTGCTAAACCAAACATGGAAAATCTAGGAAACTTTATACATGATCCAAGTAGATATAATTCTGTTTCTCAAAAAAAGATAAAAGATAAAATAGAAAAAATGTTAGGAACAAAAGATTTTCATCTTAATGTTGACTACAATAAAAATGTAGCTAAAGTTACAACAAAAGATAAAGTAATTCTTTACAAATTTACTACTTATAGTACAGATATAAGACCTGCAAACAATACTGATGAAATTGGAACAGATATTGGAAGACTATTACCTAAATACGAATAAATTATTTGATATTACTACTATTATTATAAATATGACATAGACATCAGCAAATTATCTGATGTTTTTTTATTGCTTGGATCGCTATCTTCATTAGCTGCAATTCCTTTTGTAGCATCTAAATGTGGCGATACTAAAGAATAAAACAGTAGACTAGCAGAAAAACCATGTGAAGTCAAAAAGGTACTAAAACGCCAGCAAAAGGCATCATGCCAGCGGGGGTCAAAAAGACTGAAAAAGATAAAACAGAGGCAGGCAATCTGACAAAGATAAAAAAGATGATGCCTCGTCAATAACTCCAGCAAGCGCTTTTAAAATAAAATAGATATGAGTAAATTGTCTGAAAATGATAAGAAATAACTTTCAAAACAACTATCAAGTGAATTTTCAGAAAATCCAAACTATGACAAAATAGTTAAAGCATTGCAAAAACATTTTAAGAATTCAGAAAATAAGCACATTTTGGTGCAAGGTTCAAAGGATAAATTAAACATCACTGCAGTTGGCACTCGTTCAAATCCTTTTACTAGAGCATTTTTATTGAAAAAAATAACAAATAAATACATAAAAAACAAAAACGGGAAGCCCCGTTTTTTGCTTATCATTTGTTTTTACTTTTCTAAAGTAAATTCATACTTGCCTGTAACTAATTTTGAGTCTTTATGCGATTCAATTGTTAATTTTTTATCTTTTTCATTAAATTCAACCTTAGATAAATCACCTAACTTTAATGATTCTAGCCCTTTTGCTTTCTTTAAGACATCCAATACATCTTCAGAAAGAACATCTTTTTTAGCTAACTTGTTTAGTTCTTGTTTAACAGATTCTTCGAGTTTTTTAAGGTCAATTTTACTTGATTCCATTGGGACACTTTCGCTTTCACCTGGAGATTTGGGGTCTTTATTATCAGTTGATGTGCTACCACCTGTCTTATCTTCTTTATCTTTTTTGTCTTTATCTTCTTTAGAAACTTGTACTTTTCCTAAGTTGTTATTAGCAATAGTTTTTAGCGCGTCACTAAGTTTAGTTTTTGTTGCAGTGGTGTCTGGCGTTTTAATAGAACCACTAATGTCAGCACCACTTACATCAGTATCTTGTGCCATTCTTTCAGGGGTTTTACCTGGTTTAGCTGGTGTGCTTGGAGTTGTGCCAGGGTTTGGTTGTGCAGGCTGATCTGTATCACCTGGTTTTCCTGGTTGTTCTGTGCCACCTGGCATTTCAGCAGGCTTTTTATTTTCTTCTTTAGTGCCACCACACTTAGCAGCTACAAAAGGTATTGCGGCCATTGAAGCAACTGATCCAAGTAATAAAAACTTTGATTTTTTCATAAATTTATCCTTTCTTTAAAGGCTGTAAAACAGCCTTAAAAATGCTTTATAAATCTATTAATAAATATCAAAAACAGTGAGTTTATGAGAATATAAAAACATCAGACATTGCTGACGTTAAGTTTTGATTAAACTTTTTTTACAGTAAATGTAACTGTAACTTCACCTTCGTAGATTGTGCTTTTTGCATTAGCTTTAACTTTGGCTTTGTTTTCTCTTTGATCTAAATCAATTGTTAGTTCATCAAGTTTTAATCCTTTTACTGCTGCAAGCAATGCTGCCTTAACAGTGTCAGAATCTTTTTTAGCAATTTCGCCCAATTCAGTTTTTGTTATAACTTTGTTTAAAGCTTGCTTTGTTGTTGTTTTTAAATCATTTTCTGCAGCGTTTATGCATTGGCTACTTTTCCAAATTCAAGTTCTAATTCTTCAGCACCAACTTTAATTTTTATTTTTTGTTGTGCTTGTAAGCCAAGTTTCTTATTTTTATCATCATCAGAAGCTAATTTAACAAGTTGTTTTTCTTTATCGCTTAGTTTTGATGCAATCTTGTCTAGTACTGATTGATATGTATCACCTTCCTTGAATGAATTTTGTAAACGGTCTTTAAATTCTGGAGCTAAGCCTCAAATTGTATTTATTTTATCTTTTAAAGCTTTAACATTTATTTCACTCCCTTGTTGATTACCGCCACCTTCAGTTCCAGTAAATGTAACTGTAACTTCACCTTCGTAGATTGTGCTTTTTGCATTAGCTTTAACTTTGGCTTTGTTTTCTCTTTGATCTAAATCAATTGTTAGTTCATCAAGTTTTAATCCTTTTACTGCTTCAAGCAATGCTGCCTTAACAGTGTCAGAATCTTTTTTAGCAATTTCGCCCAATTCAGTTTTTGTTATAACTTTGTTTAAAGCTTGCTTTGTTGTTGTTTTTAAATCATTTTCTGCAGCGTTTGCATTGGCTACTTTTCCAAATTCAAGTTCTAATTCTTCAGCACCAACTTTAATTTTTATTTTTTGTTGTGCTTGTAAGCCAAGTTTCTTATTTTTATCATCATCAGAAGCTAATTTAACAAGTTGTTTTTCTTTATCGCTTAGTTTTGATGCAATCTTGTCTAGTACTGATTGATATGTATCACCTTCCTTGAATGAATTTTGTAAACGGTCTTTAAATTCTGGAGCTAAGCCTCAAATTGTATTTATTTTATCTTTTAAAGCTTTAACATTTATTTCACTCCCTTGTTGATTACCGCCACCTTCAGTTCCTGGATTTTGACTGCCTTCTGCTGGAGTTTTAGGGTCTTTTTGACCTCCACCAGGCATTTCAGCTGGCTTCTTCTCTTCATCTTTAGTACCACCACACTTAGCAGCCACAAAAGGAATTGAGGCCATTGAAGCAACTGATCCAAGTAATAAAAACTTTGATTTTTTCATAAATTTATCCTTTCTTTAAAGGCTATAAAATAGCCTTAAAAATGCTTTATAAATCTATTAATAAATATCAATTTATTATATGATGTATTAAGTGCTAAATTAATAGCAAATTAAGCCATTTAATTAAAACGCTACAATCTTCTACTAATTGCAACTTATCAAGTTATCAAGTTGCATGTAGTTTTTTAGCGCTTAATATATTCATCAATAGATGACAATATTATATAAAAAAAAAAAAAATAGCAAAAATTTTTTGTTGCCTAGTTTCTGAGTTTGTTAAAGCAACAAAAATAATCCGTTTTGTATAAGTTATAAATTGTCATTTTGAAAATATAATCAATTAAAAATATATTTCTAATATTAAAACATATTTTTTTAGAATTATTAGAATATAGAGAAATACGAAACAGTTACGAATGAGATATTCTGAATTTTGCCTTGCTGTTTTTATTTTATAAAAACAAAGATTAATTTATCTAAGATTACAGAATGTTTTAGTTTGTTAAAAAACAGAATCGTGAAGATTTATTTTTATGTTTCTATTTATTTGCTTAATTCTTTTTTTAATATGCATTCTTTATAAAAGACAAAATAATAAAAACTTATTGAAAATAGGATTTTTCTATAGTTTGTAACAAAAATATTAGTATAAAAATTATGTTAACGATTGCATATTCATTATTTTATGTTGATGTGTTTAAGCAGCAAATATTGCTGTTGTTTTTAGTAAGCAGTCGCTAAGCATATACTTGTACTTTTGATATTTATTAATAGATTTATAAAGCATTTTTAAGGCTATTTTATAGCCATTAAAGAAAGGATAAATTTATGAAAAAATCAAAGTTTGTATTACTTGGATCGGTTGCTTCTTTAGTTTCAATTCCATTTGTAGCAGCTAAATGTGGTGGTACTAAAGATGAAGAGAAGAAGCCAGCTGATACACAAGGTAGAGGTCAAAATAATCCCGGAGGAAATCAAAATCCAGGAACTGAAGGTGGTAGCGATCAACAAGGGAGCGAAATAAATGTTAAAGTTTTAAAAGATAAAATAAATTCAATTTGAGGCTTAGCTCCAAAATTTGAAGACCGTTTACAAAACTCATTCAAGGAAGGAGATACATATCAATCAGTACTAGACAAGATTGCATCAAAACTAGGTGATAAAGAAAAAGAACTTGTCAAGTTAGTCTCTGAAAGTGATAAAGATAAAAAACTTGGTTTACAGGCACAACAAAAAATAAAAATTAAAGTTGGTGCTGAAGAATTAGAACTTGAATTTGGAAGTGTAGCTAAAGTAATGAAGGTCAATTACCTAGAGGATAGGAAGAAAAAAGACTTAGAAGAAAAGAAGAAAAAAGAAGCAGAAGAGAAAAAAGCCAAGGATTTGGCTGAGGCATTTAAAAAGGAAGAAACCCCAGAAGAAAGGGATGAGCACACTCCTACAAGGCCTCATAATTATGAAGAGATTGTAAAATTTGAAAAATCATCATTTTAAAAAATCCTTAAGCTTAGCAATGAAAGTATTGCTGCATCAATATACAATAAAAACCAAAAGTTTAGATTGACCTTTGGTTTTTGTTTTTTGATTTATGTTTTATAAATAATAACTTTATCTAGTTCTATACCACTATTTTTAAGGTGTTCTAAGAAGCATTTAAAGTGAATGAAACCAGGATTTGGCCTCTATATTTTTTGCTATCATTTTTAGCAAAAACAACTGCTGACCCATCTTTAATATCTTTAACATCTAATTGAGATTTGTCAAGATTTAGTGCTTTATTTTTTGCTAATAACGCATCTAAAATGCTATCCTTGTCTTTCTTCTTGATTTCACCTAATTGTTGCCCTTGATTAGAAATTAATGCTGGTAAACTTCTCTTCTCAGTTGTAATTTCGCCACCACTATTTTCAGGTGTTCTAGAAGCATTTAAAGTGAATGAAACCAGGATTTGGCCTCTATATTTTTTGCTATCATTTTTAGCAAAAACAACTGCTGACCCATCTTTAATATCTTTAACATCTAATTGAGATTTGTCAAGATTTAGTGCTTTATTTTTTGCTAATAACGCATCTAAAATGCTATCCTTGTCTTTCTTCTTGATTTCACCTAATTGTTGCCCTTGATTAGAAATTAATGCTGGTAAACTTCTCTTCTCAGTTGTAATTTCGCCACCACTATTTTCAGGTGTTCTAGAAGCATTTAAAGTGAATGAAACCAGGATTTGGCCTCTATATTTTTTGCTATCATTTTTAGCAAAAACAACTGCTGACCCATCTTTAATATCTTTAACATCTAATTGAGATTTGTCAAGATTTAGTGCTTTATTTTTTGCTAATAACGCATCTAAAATGCTATCCTTGTCTTTCTTCTTGATTTCACCTAATTGTTGATTTTCATTAGATATAAGCACTGATAGTGATTTCTTTTCGTTTGTTGTTGCACTGTTACCATTACTATTTCCGCCATTTTCTGTGCCAGAATTTTGATTGTCGCCTGGATTTTTTTGACCTCTACCTTGTGTATCAGCTGGCTTCTTCTCTTCATCTTTAGTACCACCACATTTAGCTGCTACAAATGGAATTGAAACTAAAGAAGCAACCGATCCAAGTAATACAAACTTTGATTTTTTCATAAATTTATCCTTTCTTTAAAGGCTATAAAATAGCCTTAAAAATGCTTTATAAATCTATTAATAAATATCAAAAGTGGTGAGTTTATAAGCAAACTAGTGACATGATAGAACTAAAATATAGGCCACTTGTTATGACCTATATTTGACTTGTTTGTAAAACGATAATACGTTGAGATTATTATTAATTTTTCACTTATACTTCAAATTTAAGAGTAACTTCACCTTCAAAATCATTAGATGAAACAACTACATTATTCTTGCTTAAGTCAGCTTTTAATTTTAAGTCCTTGCCTTTTAATGTTGTAACTTTTGCAACAAGAGCTGTTTTAATTGCTTCCTCAACTTTTTCTTTTTTGTCTTTATCTTCTTTAGAAACTTGTACTTTTCCTAAGTTGTTATTAGCAATAGTTTTTAGCGCGTCACTAAGTTTTGCTTTTGCTCCAGATGATGTTTCAACTTCAAATTTAAGAGTAACTTCACCTTCAAAATCATTAGATGAAACAACTACATTATTCTTGCTTAAGTCAGCTTTTAATTTTAAGTCCTTGCCTTTTAATGTTGTAACTTTTGCAACAAGAGCTGTTTTAATTGCTTCCTCAACTTTTTCTTTTTTGTCTTTATCTTCTTTAGAAACTTGTACTTTTCCTAAGTTGTTATTAGCAATAGTTTTTAGCGCGTCACTAAGTTTTGCTTTTGCTCCAGATGATGTTTCAACTTCAAATTTAAGAGTAACTTCACCTTCAAAATCATTAGATGAAACAACTACATTATTCTTGCTTAAGTCAGCTTTTAATTTTAAGTCCTTGCCTTTTAATGTTGTAACTTTTGCAACAAGAGCTGTTTTAATTGCTTCCTCAACTTTTTCTTTTTTGTCTTTATCTTCTTTAGAAACTTGTACTTTTCCTAAGTTGTTATTAGCAATAGTTTTTAGCGCGTCACTAAGTTTAGTTTTTGTTGCAGTGGTGTCTGGCGTTTTAATAGAACCACTAATGTCAGCACCACTTACATCAGTATCTTGTGCCATTCTTTCAGGGGTTTTACCTGGTTTAGCTGGTGTGCTTGGAGTTGTGCCAGGGTTTGGTTGTGCAGGCTGATCTGTATCACCTGGTTTTCCTGGTTGTTCTGTGCCACCTGGCATTTCAGCAGGCTTTTTATTTTCTTCTTTAGTGCCACCACACTTAGCAGCTACAAAAGGTATTGCGGCCATTGAAGCAACTGATCCAAGTAATAAAAACTTTGATTTTTTCATAAATTTATCCTTTCTTTAAAGGCTATAAAATAGCCTTAAAAATGCTTTATAAATCTATTAATAAATATCAAAAGTAGTTAATTTATTATTAAATTATTTGGTAACAGGCAAGCACAAGTTACCTTTTTAGTAAAATAATATTACGTATGAATAAAAAAGAATATGAGACATTTGTCATTGTTGGTGCTACTTTAGGAATAGTTGGCGGCGCACTGTTTGCTTTAGTGGGGGTAGGCATTGTTAGCATCGTTCTTTCTGTTATGTGTCTAGGAGCAAGAAAGTATGATAGAACATTTATTTTAATAACAGGCATTATCAATATATTTTTTGCTGGCATAATAGGTGGAATATTTTTAATAATTGCATATGCACTGTCTGAAAGCTCTCATGACAGCTGAAAAACCAACTAATTTGCAATTTTATAGCACAAATCATTAAGCTTATAAGCCTATAAAACAGGTTAAAAAACAGCCTATTATTCGTACATAATAGCGCTGTTTTTGTTTACTAGTGGGTTAATTACATTGTATGTAAAAAATATAACAAACATATTAAACCATATTTTAATTGGGCTAAAGACAATGTGTTGAAACATATAAGTTATTATTGAGCCAGCTTGGCTTGATGCTCCTGTTGTTGAATAGTCAGCTAAAGAAAGCAGTGGCACATTAATTAATTCAATGATTGCTGAAAAAATAACAATTGGAATAATTACTAAGAAACGCTTAGGATGCATTTTAAATCTAGCCACTATTAAGAAGATAAACATAGCTAAATAACCTGAAGTCATTAAGGCGTATAAGCCTATTTTATTAGGTATTACGCTAAATTGCTTAATTGTAGAATCATCAATAACACGGAATACTACAAAGTAGATAAATAGTATTGTTAAAACGATCAATAATAATGCAACGAGCAAGTTGATATTAAGAAGTTTTTTTTCTTGGTTAGTAACATTTGCGCTTTTACGTTGCTCACCAAGCATAATAATTTTTGTCTTTATTTTAGAAATTTTTGGGCTTTGCGGATCTTCTAATACTAGTTTATACAAACGCTCTTTTTGTTTAAAGATGGCATTATCAAAACTAGCATCTCTAAATTGACCACCAAAGGCATAATTTAGGATTTTAAGGAAAATTATTCCTACTAAACCAGCAATTACACCATCAACAATAGCAGCTAGTGTATAGTAAAAATTATAGAAAGTTGGGAACATTGAAAAGGAGATTATGTCGCTTATTAGTCCAACTGTTCCTCCAACTAAAGGCCCGAAAATTAGTCCGCTAATTTTAATAGGCAAGCCTATAAAACTGATTTTATAGGTTGGGATTGAAATAAGAGGAACAAAAGAAGCAAAGACAACAAAAATAACAACAGAGATTGCTATAAGTATTCCAACAAAAGAAATTTTTCTTATTGTTAATTTAGGAAAAAATGAAAAATCATGTCATTTTTTCTTTATTGTGTTTAGTATCTTGTTCATATTTATTCCTTTGTTTAAAATAATATATTATTATCATAAAAATGCCGAAAATAATAAATTTTTTAGATGTAATTATATGAAAATTAAAATGATAAAATAAGAAAATAAGCAGAAGTTAGTGAAAGGATGCTTTATGAAATTATTTGAAACAATAACATCAAAAAGAGATAACAATATGTTGCTTAAAGCAACATTTGATGAAGAAACAAGTTGCAATTTTTTAATTAAAAAAGATAGTAGCATCACTGAATATCATGAAAAAAATGAAGCTTTGGCATACTTTAGTAAGAGAGATTCTTTATCATTTTCTGACCTAGAAGGCTTTTTTAAAGGCTTAGCGGTAAATGCTAATAGAAACTATCAAGTTGATTTAGCTTCATTCGCAACTGAAAAACTTCCTTTAGCTAAAGTTACTGATGCTTTTGTTAGAGCAGTATACTTTGCCAAAGGCGAAATATATTCAGCTAGAAAAAAAGATGAAAAAGAAGAAGTTGAATTAATTCCTTTTATTGAAAAAGTAACTAGTGAAGTTAGTGAGCAATTTAACAAATCACTGGTTTTAGCTAAGGCCACAAACTTTGCGCGTGATTTACAAATTATGCCGCCTAACATTTGTAACTCTGAATTTTTAGCTGAAAAAGTTGCTAAAGACTTAGAACAATATGAAAACCTAAAAGTTACTGTTTTAAAGAAAAAGGAAATTGAAGAACTTAAAATGGGACTTTTACTTTCTGTAAATAAGGGAAGTGTTTATGAACCTAGAGTTGTTGTTATTGAATACAATGGCGACAAAGATTCAAAAGAAAAAACTGTAATGATTGGTAAAGGTATTACTTTTGATTCAGGGGGTTATTCACTAAAACCTTCTAGATCAATGGTATCAATGAAATTTGATATGTCTGGTTCAGCTATTGTTGCAGCAACAATGAAAGCAATTGCACAATTAAAACCTAAGAAAAATGTAGCTGCAATTATGTGTATTACTGACAATAGAGTTAATGGTGATGCTTCACTTCCTGATTCAGTATGAGTAGCCATGAATGGTAAAAGTGTTGAAATTAACAACACTGATGCTGAAGGAAGATTGGTAATGGCTGATGGACTTGTTTATGGTGCAAAAGTACTTAATGCAACTAGATTAATCGATGTAGCAACCTTAACTGGAGCTATGGTTGTTGCTTTAGGACAAACATACACAGGTACATGAGCAACAAGTGATAAAGCTTGAGAAGATATCAAAAAAGCTGCTGATAATGCTAATGAATTAATTTGAAGAATGCCACTTGATAAAGCATTTGCTAAAAATATTAAGTCATCAAAAGTGGCTGACTTAAAAAACACAGATTTTTCAGGAAATGCTGGTTCATGTTCTGCGGCAATGTTTTTAGCTGAATTTACAGAAGGTGTTGAACACATTCATCTTGACGTAGCTGGTACAGCTGAAATTAGTGAAGTGCCACAAGGTATTATGGTTAAGACTTTAACCGAACTAAGCTTACTTTAGAATAATTAAAAAAGAATCATTGTTTTAAGGCCAAGATTCTTTTTTAATTTCATCATTTTTATAAAGAGGAATTAGCAATGTATTTAAAAAATGGGCTAGGTCAACTAGAAGTAATAACAGGACCTATGTTTTCTGGCAAAACAGAAGAGCTTTTAAAAAGAATTAATATTCTTAAAATTGCAGGAATAAATTCATTAGTAATAAAGCCTAAATTTGACACACGGTTTTCAGAAAATGAAATAGTTAGCAGAACAGGGGCAAAGCATAAAGCAATTAATGTCAGCAGCTCTAAAGAGATTTTAGATCACTGAAGTACTAAATATATGTGTGTAGCTATTGATGAAGTTAATTTTATGGATGAAGATATTTTATCTGTTATTGAAGAGTTAATTTATAAGGGTGTAAAAGTAATATGCTCTGGGCTTGATATGGATTTTAAAAGAAGACCATTTGATGTTATGGCAAAGGTTTTAGCTTCTGCTGATAGTATTTTAAAACTAAAAGCAGTTTGTTTAGAGTGTAAATCTGACGCCGGATTTTCGTTTAGAAAAGTTAAAAGTGATGAACTTAATTTATTAGGCGATTCTGAATATGAGGCTAGATGCAGAATTTGTCATATAAAGGGTGAAAAAGAGAAGGCTAAAATGTAGATTTAGCAGTTTATAACTTCTATTTATTAGTCAACTAACTTCTTATTGTTTTGTATAAAAAACATTAAAGTTTGCTATAATAAAAGCATTCGTAATTAATATACGAGTTGGAGAAATCCAACTCTTTATTATTTTAGTATGGAGAAATATGAACTGAAAAAGCTTGCTATTAGAAAAGTTTGGCAACAAAATTAATGATGTGAAAATAGTTAATGAAGATGGGCTATTAATATTAGAAGTTATAGCATCAAGCAGAGATCTTAAAGATATTGAAGAGCTTACAAAAATAGTTAATGATTATATAGATTCATTAAATGTAGAATTTGATTTTGATTCATTGTCAATAAGCTCTCCTGGTTTCACAATGGACTATGAAACAGATGAATTGGGAAATCATATTGGTGAAATAGTTGATGTAAAGTTAAATAAAAATGTTAATAAATTAGACTTTTACACTGGCGAAATATTAGAGAATAATCCTGAGACAATATTACTAAAATGAAATTGCAAGGGACAGTTTAGAAAAGTTGAAATAGAAAAAGCAAATATAAAAAAATAAGCATGAATATAGAATATGCAAGCAGGAATAAATAGGAGAAGTATGTCTGTTAAGAAAAATAGTGAATTAATGAATGCGCCTAAAATTTGATATGAGATTATCAAAGGATACAATGAAAAAGAAAAATTAGAATTATCAGTTTTGGCTGATATATTTTCTGAAGAAGTAACAAGAATTGTGCAAAAAAACATTGACCCAGAAGCTAATATTGTTTTTGAAATTGATGAAGAAAACAAAGAAGTGCATGTTTATAACACTGAGGCAATAGTTGTTGATGACAGCGAATTTGATGATTTAAGTGAAGCTGATAAGGTTTCACTGATGCTATACAATGTGCCTTTGTCAGTGGCTAAAAAGGTAAAAAATGATGCAAATGTTGATGATACTATCAAAATTGAAATCGATTTACTAGCTTTAAGTAAGTCAACAAATCCAGTAGTACAAAAAACCCCTAAAATTATTGAATCATCTATTTTACAGGCTATAAAAAAGCTTCAAAAGTCAATTGTGTATACAAAATATTTAGAAAAAATTGGCGAAACTGTCAAAGTTACTTTTATTTCTATGAACTCGAAAGGTTCATGAAATGTGCAAATTGTTGATGACGGAGTTATAGCTCACTTACCTGCTAATTATGTAAGTGCAAAAAGAGTTATTAATCCTGGATCATATGGCGATGTTGTAATTGAAAGAGTTGAAAAAGATACAAAGCTAAGTCAAATTACTGTTTCATTAGATTCACCAAAGCTTATTGAAAAGATTTTGTACAACAATATTCCAGAAATTAGCAGCGGATTAATTGAAATAGTTAATGTCCAAAGAATACCGGGAGAAAGAACTAAGGCAGTGTTTAAGGCTTCAGCAGGCAATGAGCACTTAGATGTATATGGAGCAATAATTGGTCAAGATTCTTCAAGAATTAATTTAATCATTAGTGAGATGAATCAAGGTGTAAATCAGGCAGATAAAGAAAAATTTGATGTCATTGTTTACACAAGTGATAAAAAAGAATTTATTCGCAGATGTATGCTTCCTGGACAAGTAGTTGACATTGTACCTAAAAATGAAAGTCAAAATTCATTTTATGTTATTACAATAAAAGCAGGCTTATCTGCAGCTATTGGTAAAAAAGGTGCTAATACAATGTTAGCTTCCAAGGTATCTCATTCTAATTTAGACATTATTACAGTTGAAGAAGCTAAGCAAAAAAATATTCCTTTTGATGAAAGTAAAATTGCTGAAGTGGAAGAATCGCTTAATTCATTTAGAAGATATGGAGCCACTAAAAAGGCGCCAACAAGAGCATTTAACAATAACAGAAGAAAAACAAATTCATACTTTGAAAATCTTGACTTGAGCCTTGAAGGATTCGATAAAGACATTTTGGCTTTTAGAGAGCAAGAACAAGCATTTTTTGATGAAAGCAATAGTCAAAATATGGAGTTTGATGAACTAATTCAACAATACAACAGTGAATCAGTTAAAGAAAATATTGAGTCTGATGAACGTTCAATTGATGAAAAATTAAACGAAATTCAAAGAGAAGAAAAATTGACTGCTAATGACTATAAAAAAGCCAAAGAAGTCGCTAAAAACTTTAAAGTTGACAAAGATTTAAGTAGTTTTGGTTTAGACGGCGGAATTGATTTAAGTGACATTGAAAATGAAGAGTGATAAAAAAAATGAAGGCTTTAGTCGCAAGTGCATTGCAACAGGACTTATAGTACCTGAGAATCAAATGCTCAGATTTGATTATAATAAGAATGAAAATCTAATTAAACTAGATGTCAACAGAGAGCTAAAAGGCCGAGGAGCCTATTTTATAGCAACAGAGGAAAACTGAAATACTGTTGTTAGAAAAAAATGTTTGAACAAAACATTTAGGACTGCTGTTCCAAAAGAAGTATATGAAAGAATAGAAGCTGAATTGAAGGAGGGAAAATGGCTAAAAAGAATAGATTAAGTAATACAAGTGTGGTTAAAGAACAACTGTCAGACATTAAGACTGAAATTGTTAATGGAACATTTATTTTTACAAATAGAACGTCTTTAGGAGAGTTTGCTGAAAAAATTAAAATGAATGCAAACGATCTAATTAAACGGTTTTTACTTAGAGGTAAGTTCTATCAAATTAACCACATTTTAGAAGAAGAAGAAATTGCTGAAATATGCATGGAAAAAGGACTTGATTTTAAAAAAGAAGAAAACATTGATGCTGGAAACTTTTTAAATGAAGTCAAATTTAATGATGATAAAAGCTTATTAGTTAAGCGCCCTCCAATTATTACAGTTATGGGTCACGTTGATCATGGTAAAACTTCACTAATTGACTATATTAGAAAAACCAATGTAGTAAGCACTGAAAGTTCAGGAATTACCCAACACACTGGTGCTTATCAAATTTCTCATAAAGGCGAAAAAATAACATTTATTGACACTCCTGGCCACGAGGCATTTAGTAAAATGCGTTCTCGTGGAGCTAAGATTACTGACATTATTATTTTGGTTGTAGCTGCTGATGATGGAGTTATGCCTCAGACTAAAGAAGCTATAATGCACGCTAAATCGGCAAATGTACCTTTAATTGTTTTTGTAAACAAAATGGATAAACCACAAAAGAATTTGGAAAAAATTAAAAGAGAACTGATGGAAAATGATGTTCTTATTGAAGAATTTGGCGGCGATACTCAAATTGTTTATGGTTCTGCACTTAAAGGTCAAGGAATTGAAGAATTATTTTCAGCAATTATTTTGCTTGCAGATTTATTAGATTTAAAAGCTAACCCTTCTCGTTATCCTGTCGGAACTGTAATTGAAAGCAAAGTTGACAAAGGCGTTGGTGTTGTAACCACAATTATTGTTGAAAATGGAACTTTATATAAAGGCGATTTCATTGTCGCTGGCTCATGCTATGGAAAAGTAAGAAGTATGAAAAGCCCTGGTGGAGCATTTATTGATGAAGTGCTTCCTGGAACACCTGTTAAGATTGCTGGATTAAATAACTCTCCATTAGCTGGGGATAGATTTATTGGTTTCGATGATGAAAAGTATGCTAAAAAATTAGCTTTAGACAAAGCTCAAATTGATAAAAGTCATAACTTATATGAAAAAACTCAATTAAATAATGTTGAACTAGGCAAAAAAGTATTCAATGTCATTATCCGTTCAGACGTGCAAGGAACTGCTGAAGCTATTAAAAATAAGCTTTCTGTAATGGAAAATGAAGAAGCAACGATTAGAGTTATTGGTGCACAAGTTGGTCAAGTTTCTAGCAGCGACTTATTATTAGCACAAGCTTCAAATGCAATTATTATTGCTTTTAATGTTAAAGTATCACCAAATATTAAGCAAACTGCAAAACAAAGTAATATAAAAATTATGTCTTATGATGTAATTTATAAGATTATTGAAGATATGCAAAACATTCTTGATGGTGAAAAGCCAATTGTTTATGAAGAAAGAAAAATTGGATCTGCGCACTGCATTAAGCTATTTTACTACTCAAAAGTTGGCACTATTGCTGGCTGTATGCAAGACGAAGGCGTTGTTAAAGTAGGATGCAAGGTTCAAATATTTAGAAATAAAAAAATGATTCATGAAGGCATTGTTGAAACTTTAAAACGTGAAGCAAATGACTTAAAAGTAGTTGAAAAAGGCAAGGATTTTGGTACACACATTAAGAAGTTTAATGACATTAAAGAAGATGACGTTTTAGTGTTCTTTGAAGAGGTTCCAGTTTCTGTTTAGGCCTATAAAACAACTTTAAAGGGAAAATATGGATTTAAAAAAATATATTAGAGATGTAAAAAACTTTCCTAAGCCAGGAATTTTATTCAAAGATATTTCACCACTTTTAGCTGATGGTGAAGCGCTTAATTATACAATCACAAGCATGGCTGAAGTTGCTAAAGATGTTGATGTAATAGTTGGGCCAGATGCCAGAGGCTTTTTATTTGGAACTCCTACAGCAGCCGTACTTAAAAAACCTTTTATTATGGTTAGAAAGCCAGGTAAATTACCAGGGAAGGTAATTTCTAGAGAATATGATCTAGAGTATGGTAATAATATTTTACAAATTCAAGCAGACTTTATTAAAAAAGGGCAAACAGTAGCAATAGTTGATGATGTTTTAGCTACTGGGGGCACAATTAAAGCCATAATTAAGCTTCTCAAAGAGCAAGGGGCTATTATAAAAAAAGTTATTATACTTTTAGAGCTAACTGATTTAAACGGTAGAGACAGCATTAATGAAGATGGAATTGAAATAGTTTCACTAGTTAAATTTTAGTAATTATAAAAATTAAAGCCAGAGGGCTTTTTTATTTTGCAAATTATTAATAAGCCTATAAAATAGCCATATTTTTCATTTAAAAATAAATTTAACAGTACAAAAAAATAAAAAAGTATTATCATTATTGTATGATAACAAAAGTGAATAATAATAGCTCTAGTGCTGTTAAAAGTAGATGAAAATTTAGACATTCTAGCAGCCACACAACATATTTAATAGCTAATTTAAGTATTTATTTAGCTTGATTTATTTTAAGTGCAACAGTGCCAAATATTGGATATTTAAACTTAGGATATACACAAATAACTTACCTTGCGGCACTAACAGTTATTGCTACATTCCACTTAGGGTTTGTAGGAAATATATCTGTCGGACTATTTTTTGGCTTATCTTCTTGATTTGCTGCCTATATTTATGGAATTCCTAAATATCAATATTTTGATCTTTCAGTCATACCAAGAGTTGAGGTTGCTCTCGGAGTTTATGTCTTATTTTGAGTATTTAATGTTTTTAAAAAGCCAGCTGTTTGAAAATTGACACTTTTAGGTGTGATTTCAACTATGTTAAATCATTATTTTGTGTTCTTTGCACAATATTTGCATGAATTAATTAGGCCTGGTGATCTTGGCAAAAATGGTGTGCCTCCAATTGCTGTTTGATTATTTGTAAGGCTATTTAATATTATTTCTGAGCCAATTCTAGGTGGAATGTTATTATTTGCAATGTATCCAGCTTTAATTGCTCTAAGAGAACAATTTAAATCTGTAAAAAAACTATATTACTAATTTATTAATATTCAAATATACAAATATAATATTAAGATATGAAAATATTAAAAGAAAGAGTTTTGCCAGCTGTTGTTGGAGTTTTAATACTTGCAAGCGCCATAATTCCATTTGCGATTTTTGGTGCAAGCCACTATGAAGCTAGGATTGCTGCTTATATAATGGCAACTGCTGCTCTCTTTATTTTATCATTTGAGATTTTAAATGCTTTTGGTGTGAAACTAGTTTTTAGAATTTTTGTCTCAATGCTAGCAGCTTTAATGACTTTTATGCCTATAGACACAGCAGAGACTTTATTAAAGCCTGGCTCGTTTGATAGAACTCAATTGCTTATACTGATTAAAAATTCTGTTTTTAATTGACAATCATTATTAATAATTTCTGTTATTGCTTTAATATTTGTTTTGATTGAGTTGCAAAGCAGAACCAACATGACAGCAGGAGACAGATTCTTACGTTTTGTTCATATTTGGTTTTCATTTTTCTATGTTATAAATTCAATCGTATTTTTACTTTTAGCAACATTTAGAGACTGAAAGATTGTGCTATTTATCTTGCTAGCTCCTTCGCTAGCTGATATTGGTGGATTTTTTGGCGGTAAGTTTTTTGGTAAAAAATTAATTAAGGCTAGTTTTGCTCCAAATATTTCACCAAAAAAAACTTGAGAAGGTTTTATAGTTGGAGTTATAGCTTGTTGAATATTTGCAGCAGGAATGATATTTGGTTTAGGTTTAATGGAAAATAAAGTTATTCCACAAACATTTGTATTTTCAATTACTCCATTTGCTTCAGTAGCGGGCGACTTATACTTTTCATATTTAAAGAGACTGAATGCTACAAAGGATTATTCTAAAATACTTTTAGGCCATGGTGGGCTTATGGACAGGCATGATAGTATTTCATTTGTGAGCACACTTGTAGCAATGGTTTACTTCTTTATTTCAGTAAAATAAAATCAGCGCTATGCTGATTTTTATTACCATAAAACAGGCAAATTGAGCTATTTTGTCTTTATATATGAACGTATAGAATGATAGTATTTATAGCCTGAGAAGATGCTAAAGAATAGAGCAACTAACATTGGAATATTGATTGCGTATAAAATTAATCAATCTTTTCAGTTTGAAACAAGTGAGAAATTAAAGGCAACTGCTACAACAAGCACAATTATAATAGCAATTGTTTGAGTTAAAGTTTTTAGTTTACCCCATATTGATGCCTTAACATCAATATTATTTTGAGCCATCAAAACTCTTATAGCATCAACAATTAAGTCCCTAGCAACAAATAAAATTGTTATTCATAAAGGAATAAAGCCAAAAATTGAAAGCGAAATTAAGGTAGTTGTGACAATTAATTTATCAGCAATAGGATCAAATAGCTTCCCAAATGAAGTTACTTGCTTGTTTTTTCTAGCTAATCAGCCATCAAGGTAGTCAGTAATCATTGCCGCTATAAATATAGCTAAAATTAAGCTTAATAATATCCTGCCAGCTATTTTATAAACAACTATGTGACGTTGAATTAAAACACCATATAAGATAACTAATACTAATAGAGGGATAAATAAAATCATTCTTAAAAGAGTAAGTTTATTAGGCAAGTTCATTTGTAATTAGCCCTTTTTCATAAAATTCACGAATCTTAAGGGTTTCTTGGGCAACTCTTTCTGCGACATATTCTGAATCTATATCTGCAATCGTTCTCTCTAATTTGAACTTGATAAAGTCGCATTGACTAGATCAGTTGTTGCATCTAGTATGAGTTAGAGTAATAAAGTCCTTTAAAAATTCAGAATTGGTGTCTGATGAGATAATATATTCTTTGAATTCTAGATCATCTTCAATAGTTTTTAAGTATTTGTTGGCAACAGAAACAATGTCGCGCATTTTAAATGCTCCGATTGAAGGTTCAAATTTTTGTAAGTATTCCTCATTAACATCCATTAAGCATTTTAGTCTGATAGCTATTAAATTGGCATACTCAGAAGCTTTTTTTCTAAATTCAGCATCTTGCTTTTCTTTTCTTTTCTTGTTTATTTTGTTCTTAGCAGAACTAATGATAAACATAGCTAAAATTATCCCCACAAGAACACCTAAAATTATTCACATTGTTAATGATCCATCCATAAGAACTCCTTAAGTTTGTATATTATTAATATTTTAAATTATAATTTAAAAGATTTATGAAAAACGATGGTTGCTCGAGTGGCTGAAGAGGTCTGTCTCGAAAACAGATAATGATGCAAATCATTCAAGGGTTCAAATCCCTTACCATCGGCCATATAATTAGTTACCAAAAAAACTGACAGCTCTGCCAGTTTTTTTAGTTGTGTTTTAGTGGTTTTTATTATGGTCTTAGGTATGTGATCAAAAAGTTTGATTGTATCAAAACAGTCAGCCTAATTACTTTTTTTACTTATCAGGCTTATGTCTTTTCTTACTAGATGTGTCATAGCTGCCTGTTTCATAGTAGTTTTGGTCATATGAATCATCATAGTTATTAGTCACATATTTCCTAGATTTTACTTTACTACTGCTAGGAGAATTGTTTATCTGCGCTTCATAAGTGTTTGTATAGCCGTATTCTTCATCATACTTTGTTGAAATGGTTTGGGTTTGGTCATTTGATAATGATCTGCTTTCTTTTAGAAATTTAATATTAAAACTACTTGTGTGCTTGAGATTATTTTGACGTTTGTTGATAATGCTTAAATAAATCAGAAAAAACGGATTTAAAACAATGGCAACCATTAACAAATATTTAGCAAGTTTTAAATCGCTATATTTTCTCGCGCTTCAAATAGTTTGTTTCATTTGCGCTCAAAGCCCAAAGCTAAGTGCTAAAAATAAAAGAATTATGCTGGTTAACGTAATAGCAAAAATAATTCCAGGCTTTTTTACTGATTCACTTGAAAATACTGCAATTAAAGAAAGAAATATAATAAGCAAACTAAGGAATAAAGATGAAAGGAAAACTCAAAGAAGAATGTTTCATACAGATTTTTTAAGACTCATATAGTGGAACCACTCTTCTCATCTAAAAAACTTGTCTTTTTGGTCTGTAAATTGAGGCACATTTTTATTATTATCTAGATTCATAATTACCAAATCCCGAAAAGTTAATGAATAACTATATAAATTATACTAATGATGAACTGCTAAAATATAAAATACTGAGAATGAATAGTTGAAAATGTTATGCTAAATGATAAATAATGAATGTTTCCTACTTAAAAAATCGACCATTTAACCCTATAAAACAGCCTAAATGGTCGATTGTAAAGTTTGTAATTATTTTTCTTGTGCTTTAGCACGATAGAATGCGTTCTTAGCTTCTTTAATTTTTTGTTTCTCTAATTTGTCTTCATTTGCTTGACGAAGAATATCGAATTTAGTTCTAAATATGTAGTCCTGGATGGCTTCTCCTAAGCCATTTTGCATAACATCACTTGTGTAGTATTTTGCAACTTCCTTAACACTTTTTGGTGAATTGTCCATAGCATATGAAAAGCCAATTGCTCTAAGCATTGTTAAGTCATTGTTACTATCGCCAATACTCATGCAGTAATTAGGATCAGCATCTAAATGATTGCATAACCATAGTGCCCCAGTTCCTTTATTAACGCCTGGCGCTGTTAGCTCCATATGCATTCCCATAACAGCAAGATCAGCTTTTATGCTTAAATTATGAATATCAGCTACAATTTTTTCTTTATTTTCAGGCTTAGGATAAATTTCAATTTTGAATATGTTATTAATGATTTTTTCATCTTCATCTAGTCAGTCTGGGAATTCGAAAAATTCAGTTAAAAAATCTTTTACTTTTTGGTTGCTTGTGACCATGTAGTAGCCGTTCTTACCAAAGAAACAGGCAGATTCGTCATATTTTTTGATTATGCCTAAGACTGCAGAAACAATATCAGAACTTAGTTCTGATTCATACAAGTACTCTTTGCTTTCGACATCAAGAATGGCTGAACCATTAGCAGCAATAATATATTTAGCCTTTAATTCATGAGCCATTTTAAGCATTTTTGGAAGTGGAGGATTACCAGTGTTTAGCACAAGAGTTATATTGTCGTTTTCAACTGCTTCTAAAATACTCTTTCTGGTCTCAGGATTCTCTTTTTTATCCGGGAAAGAGCAAATTGTGCCATCTACATCACTAAATATTATTCTCTTAATCTTCATAATTATCTTTCAATTAACGATTCTTCATCCATTTCAATTGGTTTAGCAACATTAATGTAATCTAAAATAGTTGGGGCAATGTTAGCTAGTTTTCCATCTTTCAATTTTATACTTTTATCACTACAAATAAGCATTACTGGATTTTTTGTATGCTTTGTAGCAGGATTGCCGTTTTCATCTTCAGTTATTTCCGCATTGCCATGATCAGCAGTGATAAAAACAGTTATATTGTTTTTGTTTGCAAAGTCTATTACTCTTTTTATTTGCGAATCTAAAAATGATACTGCTTTGATAGTTGATTCTAAATTGCCGGTGTGTCCAACCATATCGGGATTAGCATAATTCATAATTGTTACATCATAGTTTAAACAGTTAGCTAAAAGCTCATCAGTAATTTCTTTAGCTGACATTTGAGGAGCGTCAGCATAGCTTTCAACCTTTAATGATGGTACCATTATACGTTTTGAGTTCTTAAATACAACATCAACGCCACCATCCATAAAATAGGTTACATGGGCATATTTTTGAGTTTCAGCAACTCTTAATTGTGATAAGTTTGCTAATTCTAAAACCTTGCCAATTGGCATCTTAACTTCCATTTCATGAATAGCAACTAATGTGTTAATGCCTTCATATTTCATTAATGAAGCAAATTTTGATATATGAACAGGATGTTTAGGCTTAGCATCATATAAGTCTGAGCCAATAAACAAGTGTGCAAGCTGTCTTGCTCTGTCAGGTCTAAAGTTAAAAAATATTATTGAATCATTATCTTTGATAAATTCAGCATCCTTGTTGCATGCTGGAATGAAAAATTCATCACTTATTCCTTCATCATATTGTTTTTTGATATAGTCAATAACATTTGTAAATTTATTTTCTGCTTTGCCAATCATAGCTTCATAGTGAACTTCTACTCTGTTGAACATTTTGTCACGATCCATACCATAGAATCTTCCACTGATTGTGGCTATTTTATAGCCATATTCATCGCATAAAGCTTGTAATTTCTCTAATGATGGAATTATTGACTTTGGAGCAACATCCCTTCCATCTCCAATAGGATGAACAGACACCTTTTTAAGCCCATAATTATGCGCCATTTCAAGCAATTTAAACAAATGATCTTCTAGTGAATGTACACCACCAGGGCTTAGTAAACCCATTAAGTGTAAAGTAGTGTTTTTGTCTTTAACGTCTTTAAATATTTCGTTAAACACAGGATTTTTTTCAAATTCCCCGTCCTTAATTGCCTTATTAATTAAGCTTAAGCCAGTGTAAACAACTGTGCCAGCTCCTATATTAAGGTGACCTACTTCAGAATTACCCATTTGTCCGGCAGGCAAGCCTACAAATTCACCACTAGCTTGTATTATACTGTTAGGGTATTGGCTAAAAAGCATATCAAAAGTGGGTGTGTTTGCTAACTTAAATCCATTACCTTGCTTTTGTTCTCTAAGCCCTAGCCCGTCAATAACTATTAAAATAGTTTTTTTCATATTTTGATCTCCACGCAAAGTCATATCTAATATATGACAGCTATTTAAATTTTATTATAAATAAGGCAATAAAAAAGGGCTTTAAGCCCCGGGAAAGTATATTTATGGGTATATTTGCACAAGACTTACTCATGTTCTATGTATCTATGATATAGGTCATAAAACATATTAATGTTAGCAATTTTGTTATTTACTCTTAGCCTGTCATAATCTTGCACTAGTCAGTAGTAAATATATTTTTCTATATTTTTATCTTTAATTGAATCTACTGTATTGCTAAATGATAATTTTGAATATTGGAAAGTATATTTTGAATGAACTACGTCAATTTGCTCACAAATAACTTCTTTGTCAAAAAGCTGTGTTAACTCAACTCAATCTGGGTTTAAAGAATTTAGTTTTTTTCACTTTAAAAATTTTACTAGCAGTACTATAACATAAGCAAAAAAGGCAAAATCAATGATGCCAAAGAGCACAATAAAAAGAATTGCAACTTTAAAGAGGCTATCTGCATTATCATGCGTGTTTTTAGCTAAAAACACTGAAATAACAATCAAAAGAAAGTTTATGATTAATGGCACAATGTAATAATGAGAGCAATTCTTAATACAGAATTAGCCTCTTCAAAAAACATATTATTAACCTTAATTTTATGTTTTATTAGGTATTTTTTTGCATAGGTTATTTTGGTGTGAAAATGCTTAGCTTTTGATGAAAGCAGCAAAATCAAAATTGTTGCATGCAAGGAAAAAAGAATAGCCAGGATAATAAATAATTCTTTAAATTCCATTACTCAGCCTTTCTGATAGTGATAATTTGCCTATTTTACTGTTTTATAGCGCTTTTGGTAAATTAGATGCTTAAAATTTGTGCTAATTTATATACAAAAAATAATTTTCAAAATTCTTATTGAATTATGCTTATTTATTACTAGTGTGTTAGCTATATGGAAATGATAATAAAAGGTGAATTCAATATACAAATCAATACAATTTAATATATTATAATATTTAAAATAAAGCATCTTTTTGGGGTAATGTATGTCTTATAAAGCATTGTATAGAAAATATAGACCTAAGTGTTTTGATGATGTAAAAGGGCAGGATTACATTATTCAAACACTCAAAAACATTATAAGAAACAGAAAAATAAGCCATGCATATCTATTTTGTGGCCCAAGAGGTGTTGGAAAGACCTCGGTTGCTCGAATTTTTGCAAATTTAATCAACTGCTATCACAACAATGATGACTATAGCAAGCTATGCCAAATATGCGAAGAAAACGGCAGCAATACTATTGATATTATTGAAATGGATGCAGCTTCAAATAATGGTGTAGATTCAATTAGAGAACTTAGAGACAAAATTCAGCACCTACCTTCAGTAGGCAATTATAAAATTTACATAATTGATGAAGTTCATATGCTTTCTAAAGGAGCTTTTAATGCTTTATTAAAAACATTAGAAGAGCCACCAGCACATGTTATTTTCATTTTTGCAACAACGGATCCTCAAAAAATACCTTTAACAATTTTATCTAGGGTGCAGAGATTTAATTTTAGAAGAATGAGCAATGACACGCTTGTTAAGCAAATTAAAAGCATTTTAGAACAAGAAGGCATAAAGTACGATGCAGAAGCATTGCCTTATATTGCAAGATTAGCGGTAGGAAGTATGAGAGATGCTTTGTCAATTATTGACCAAGCTAATGCATATGGTAATGGTTATATAAAATTCTCAGATGTTATGTATTCATTTGGCATAACTAGTAATGACAATTTGATAAAAATCATTAACAGTTTATATAATGGCAAGTCTGAAGAAGCATTGATGTTACTCCAGGATTTAAAAAATGGTGGTATTGATCCTAAGCAGCTTGTAGAAAGCTTATTATCTATTTTTAAAGACTTTATAATCTACGAAAAAACTTATAAAGATTCGCTGTTTGAAATTTTAACCCTAGATCAGTTTAATACACTGGAGTTTGATTTACGATACGCAGTGAATTCTTCCGAATTACTCTATAAATTAGTCAAAGAAATGTACTATGCTAGTGGCAATTTATTCCAGTTAATTGAATTGTACCTAGTTAAAATGGCTAGAGAAATAGAGCCTAAAGAAGAAAAAAAGGAACAGGTAATAATGCAAGTTGATAAAGATGAAAAGAAAGCTAGAATTGATAGTATAAATGAGATATTAAGTCAGACACAAGAAATTGTGCTTGAATCTAATAATGATTCGTCAATAAACGACATTCTTTCAAGTGACATATTAACAAATGAGCAAGGTGATTCTGAAAGTGATTTTTCAGAAGAAAGTCCATTAATTAACACAAGTGAAATTGACCTTACTCAGTTTGACGAAGATGAACCAAAAATTAAGTTGTTTCCAAAATATGATAAAAGTTTTGATTATGCTAAGGAATTTACTCCGAAGTTTAGCGTTGAGCAACTAAAAAGTGCTTTAATTTTGTCTGATCAGCAACAGTTAAAAAGTGCTTCGATGACTTTAAATTATTTAGTGAACTTATCTAATAACAAGGAATACAAAGAACTTATAGATGTGCTTA
Organism: Mycoplasmopsis agalactiae PG2; assembly: GCF_000063605.1. GTDB lineage: Bacteria > Bacillota_I > Bacilli_A > Mycoplasmatales > Metamycoplasmataceae > Mycoplasmopsis > Mycoplasmopsis agalactiae. The sequence continues at coordinate 802,263 of NC_009497.1, read as the reverse complement.
AAAATACAAATATTAAGGCTGCTGGGGAAAATTATATTGTGCTCACATCTGCTAATATTTCAGCTCTTAATTATTTGCAAGCAATTAGTTATAAGCAAAATTTTCAAGAATTTATTAAAGAAAATTTTGGCTCATATAAACATATGATTTTTTATGAAAAATCTAAGTTTAAGGAAGTGGCCTTAGAAGTTGTTTCGATACTTAGAAGTGATAATGCTGATGAGATTAAAAAGGCAAAAGCTTTCGCTGACGTTGTGGTTGAGAAAGAGCACAGTAGCAATAAACAGTTGTTTGATTTATTAAGCTCTATAAAATAGGAAAGTAGGTAAAATTATGGATCAAAATACGCTGAGAAAAATGCAAAAATTGCAAAAGGAATTAGAGCAAAAAACTGAAGAATTTATGGAGCAAGAATTTAAGGCTTCTAAACATGGTGTGACAGTGGTTGCAAAGGGTAGTAAAAAAATTGTGTCGATTAAAATTGAAGACTCCAATTTATTAGATCCAGAAGATCCTGAAATTATTGAAGATGTAATTCTTTTACTTTTAAATGAATTATTTACAGAAATTGATGAAAAACAACAGGCACTTATGCCAGCAATGCCTTCAGGTTTTGGTTTTTAATTATGAACATTAAAACTATTGATGAATTAACCAAGAAGTTATTGTCAATACCAACAATAACTAAAAAGCAGGCTGAAAAGCTTGCAGATTATATTTTGAAAAGTCCTAAGGATGAAATCAAGCAAACACTAGAGTATATTTTGGAGACTAAGGATAAAATTGGATTTTGTGAAAAGTGCAATTTTATAGTTGAAAACGGAAAATGTGCCAACTGTGATCGATTTAATTTATGAAACACTTTGATTGTTGTTGAAAGTGTTGCAAGTGTTAAAAAGATTTTTGATACCGATTTTTATAATGGATACTTTTTTGTCTTGCCATACTTATTGTCTATGTCGCCAAAAAATGCCAAAGTTGATTTTAATTATGAGCACTTAGTTAATTTCATTAAGACCAAGAAAATAACTGAAGTAATAATTGTGCTTAGCCCTACTATTGAAGGGCAAATGACGACAGCGCAACTAATGCAAATTTGTAGAGAAATTGACGTCAAAGTAACTAGGGCTGCTGTAGGGCTTCCATTAAATGCTAATATCGAATATATTGACGAATTCACCATTAAACAAGCCATAGAGAACAGAACAAAATAATTTTTTTAGGAGCAGTATGTTTATAACTTTTGAAGGTTTGGACGGAAGCGGAAAAACTACTATTGTACAAAAATTAGTTGAAAAACTATTAGAGAAAAAGCCTGCTCTAAGTTTTATAGTAACTAGAGAACCAGGCGGTAAAAATGTTAGAGAATCAGAAAAAATTAGGGAGCTAATTTTAGACAAAGAGTCGCGTTTGTCGCCAATTTCTGAAGCTCTTTTGTACACTGCTAGCAGACGGATTCATATTGAAAAAGTTATACTTCCTGCACTTAAAGAAAACAAATTAGTTTTATGCGATAGATATATCGATAGTTTCTATGCATATCAAGGTATAGTTAGGGGTTTAGGCTTATCATTTGCAAAGCAACTTACTGAAATGGTTATTGAGAGCACTATTCCTGATATAACTATTTTTATTGACATAACTGCTGAGCAAAGTGAATACCGTAGAAATGTTTCAAGACTAATTAGTGATCGTCTTGATTCAGAAAGCTTAGAATTTCATAAAAAAGTTTTTGACGCTTACAAAGAAGTAATTAATTTAGACCCTAAGCGTTTTATTATTGTTAATGGCTTGCAAAGTATTCCTGAAATCTTAGATGAAATAGTTGAGAAGCTGTTCCAAAATAAGAAGTTTGATGAGTGATGAAAGAATAATTAATGATTAGCGAAAATTTAATAAAAATTTTAGATAATTCAATTTCTCAAAATAAGATTAGCCATTGCTATTTGCTTAGTTCTAGTTCAAATATTGATATTAATGAATCGCTTATTTACTTTATTAACAGGGTCAATAACAGTCAAATCACATCATTAAATGAGCAAGAGTTGCCTGCTAATGTTATGTTTTTTAATGAAGATTTATCTAAGTCTAAAATTGTATCTGTAATGGAAAACAGCACACTGGCTTCATTTGTCCAAAATGCCTATAAAATAATCATTTTGAAAGAAATTGACAAAGCTTCAAATGCTAGTTTGAATGCGCTATTAAAGAATATTGAAGAGCCAAGTTCAGACACAATATTTTTGCTTACTACAAGAAATATTAATTCAGTTTTGCCAACAATACAATCACGTTCAATCGTTATTAATATTAAAGCCCCTAGTTATTTAGACATAGAAGCAGAATTAATAAATAAAAACTATCCTAAAGAACAAGCATGATTTTTTAGTTATGTATTTAATGATTTATCGCAGTCTGAGAAATATTTAAATAATGATTCATATGAATTAGTATTAAATTTATTAGAAGCTGTGAACAAAAGCTTTAAAGAAAAATATCATTTATATGTCTTTTTGACTAAATTTAGTAAAAAAGAGAACAAAAACACAATGGCTTTTTTAGTCTTGTGTCTTAAGTTTATTTTTTCATGAATTTGAAATAAATTCAGTTTAAAGAATCCATTAATGAAAAAAGTAGCAAGCAAACTAAAGGAAGCAAAAATTGACTATTTTGCCTTGTTTACAACCATAGACGAATATCTTGAGAGTTTAGAATCTAACGAAAATTACTTTTTGCAAACTGAGAGAATGCTGACTAAAATAGTAGGTGCTTATGAGTAAAATTTACATTGTTGGTACACCAATTGGTAATCTAAAAGACATAACTTATAGAGCAGTAGAAACTCTAAGGTCAGTTGACTGAATTGCTTGTGAAGATACAAGAGTGACTGCAAAGCTTTTGGCAGCCTATGATATAAAAAAACCATTAGTAATCCATAATAAAAATAATGAAAAGAGCTCTGCCAAGTCAATAATTGATAGATTAGTACAGAATGAGCAAAACATTGCCTTAGTTTCTGATGCAGGCATGCCATTAATTAATGATCCAGGTTTTGAAATTGTTAAATTAGCTAATGAAAATAACATAAGTATTGAAATTATTCCGGGTGTCAGTGCATCAATTACAGCATTTGCGCTTAGCGGACTATCAAGCACATTTGTGTACATGGGTTTTCCTAAAGAAAAAGAAGGTCAAAGAATTAAACAGATTGAATCTTTTAGCTCTGAGCATGCTCATGTATTTTATGTAGGCAATAGTAAGATTGAGAAATTTTTAACTGAGATTTATAAAGTATGAAATAGTGATGCAACTGTGTTTTTGGCTAGAGAAATGACCAAAATTCATGAGCAGTTTTATTACGGAGATGCAAGCAAAGTTTTAAATGAATTAAAGAGTGGATCTGCTAAAGGCGAGTTTACAATTGTTATTAAACTAAAAGAAGCAAAAAGAGAAAAAATCAATAAGTATGCTGATTTTTCTAAAGTCAAATAGCTCTATTTTAAAGTTAAATTAGTAAATTTTGTATATGTTAATATTTACACATTAGCATATTTTTTTATTTATTAATTTTATTAATATTTTTTGTTTGAAATATGATTGCAGGTGTTAAATATCGGGGTAAATTTATGAAAAGAATTAGAAATAGATTATTGACATTTGGAAGCATTGCAGTTATTGCAGTTTCACCTGCTTTTGTAGCAGCAGCTACAGCAAAAGGCAGAATGCCTGAAAGTGTTAAATTAAGAGGTTTGCTTTTACAAAGAGAACAATTACATAGTGCTATTAGTAAGACTGATGAAGATATAAAAAATTTAACTATAACAGTTAATGATTTAGAAGCTAACTTAGAGAAAATGGAAAAGGATGCGGCACCCAAAGTTTCTAAAATTGAAAAAGAAATTACTAGTGCAAGTAAGGAAGCAGAAAAACTTAATTCTGAATTACAAGATTCTCAAACGAAGTATGAAAGCGTTAATAGGCAATATAACATACTTAAGACATTTAGTGATTTTACAGATAAAAAAATCAACGAATTGGAAAATGAACATATAGAAATTGATGGCGAAATTACACTTGATATAGAAAATGCAAAGAAAAAATTCGAAGAAGCTGAAAAATCTCGTAATGAACTAAGCCAAAAAATTGAAGTTACCAAAAAAGGCATAACTGAAAAACAAAATATTATTGAATCACTTAAAAAAGACAAACAAAACATTCTTGACAAAATTGAAAATACAAAGAATGAGATAACTAAGAATAAGAAATCTTTAGAACAAAATAAAGCAAAAATGATGGAATCTAAGGTGGAATTAAGCGGCACAAATTTTGAAATAAAGATTGAGGAAGAAAGATTAAATTGATAAGCAAGCTGGAGCATAGCTTGTTTTTTTATTTGACTCAATCCATAAAGTCAGCATAAAATTTACACTTGCATATTTGACTTAAAATCCTATAAAACAGTTTAATAATTCATTGATAGTATTGCATAGCAAACAGAAAATTAACTATAAAAGCATAATCATCAAAATTTCTTTATGTGGTAAAATTGATTAAATATTATGTTTTTTTATTTCAATTTAATAATTTATTTTTATTTATGGAGGTCTTAATGAACCATATTAATATATTTGCTCTTGGTGGACTTGATGAAAATGGCAAAAATTGCTACATTTTGGAAACATTTGATGAAAAAGGCGAAAACAAAAAAATATATGTAATTAACTCAGGTGCTAAAGTTCCTATTAATTCAAGCAATAAAATCGACACTTTGATTCCTAATTTCAACTATTTAATTAAAAACAAGGATGCCATACAAGGCGTTTTTGTTACTGATGTTAAAAATGATTCATTTAGTGCACTTCCATGATTATTAATGAAAATGCCAACAGTGCCTGTTTATACATCTAAGTTCAATAAAGTATTAATTATGGAAAGATTGTCTAAGTATAAGTTAGACTTGAAAAAAGTTAAGATTAATATTTTAGACAGGCCTACCAAAGTTGGCGACATTTTTGTTAATCCAATTGAATTAGCAGGCTCAATGCCAGGACACATTGGTCTTGATTTTATTACTCCTAGTGGTGATTATTTGTTTATGTTCAATTTTGTTGAAGCAAATTTAGGTATATATGGAAACTTAGATTTTGATGAAATGCCTAAAAAATTCTTTGCAAAAAGAAAAATTAAGGCATTAATAGTTGATTCAGGAAACTCAAATCAAAATTGTAGAGCAGCTGACAAAATTGTTTTACCAAGAAATGTAAGAGAAGCATTTTTTAGTGCAAGACCTGATCAAAGAATCATTGTTGGTGCTTATGATGAAGAAATGTATTCGATAAGTCAAATTTTAGATTTTGCATATGAAGCAAAAAGACCAGTAATAGCTTATGGAAAAACATATGGACAAGTTTTAAGTTTGATTAAGTCAGTAGTTCCTGATTTGAGATTGCCTAAAGTTTTAGATTATAAGTATGCTAATAAAGTAAAAAATGCAGTTATTTTAGTTACTGGAACTGTCGAAAGATTGCACTCAAGATTTGCAAGAATTACGGACAACAATGATGTTTATTTAAAACTTCAAGAAAATGACACTGTTATAATGATTGCTCCTGCAATCAATGGATTAGAGTCTTTAGAAGCTGTAGTGCTTGATGATATTGCTAGAGTCAGTCCTAAGGTTATGGAGCTTAATAATTTTGAATTTTTCCACCACCATCCAGCTAGAGAAGATCTTGCAAAGTTAATTAATATTTTAAAACCTGAATATGTAATACCTGTTCAAGGGCTATATAGATACTTGCAAGATGCGCAAAGGTACATTGTTAAAAATGTAGGATTTAACTCTAAAAATGTTTTAGTGTTGCAAAATGGTCAAGTTGCGCATTTTGACAATGGTAAACTTGGCTCATACAAGAGAAAAATCAAAGAAGTTGGCGATGTTATTGTTGATGGTTTTGGTGTTGGCGATATAAATACCGAAGTGCTTAATGAACGTGAAGTTTTAGGTCGTGAAGGTGTGGTTTTAGTTGCTATTAGATATAATCCAATTAAGAAAAAAATAGTTGGAAAAGTGCAAATTAATACAGTTGGCGTAATAAGTAAAGAAGAGAAGTCAGAAGCAAATGACTTAATTAAAGCAACACTTTTAAATGTAATTGAGGGCAAAAAGTTTGAAAGTTTAAGAGAGTTTCAAAATGTTTGCAGGCAAGCAATTAGAAAAAGAATCTTTAAAGTCTTTAGCAAGGAGCCTATTGTTGTTTCAGCTGTAAGCACACAGTAAGAAATCAAAAGAGCTATAAAAAAGACAAAAAAGCGAATTATTCGCTTTTTTTCTTTGATCTTTTTTTGTTTTTTGAGGCTCTGAATTTCTTTGCAATGGAACAATCTTTAATGCCTAAATCGATGTAATAGTTAATTATTTCATCATTAAAAAAGTAGCCCTGTCTTTCGTAATGTTGCATAACTTCTTGCGTGCCGTCTCAAACTAATTGTTTAAGCTTATCTGGATATTTATAACGCCGTGAGTTTTCTTTAAACTCTTCGCTATCCACAATAGAGACAGTGTTTGATGGATAAGCTTTTATATCTAGGTCAAAGTCAATAAACTTTATTGTATTATCTTCGTAAATAGGATATGAAGCAACATTAATATATGAATAATTTTGCTTTTTGCTTGGCTTTAAAAGAATGAGAGCATTATACATTGAACGTTTAGGTAAAAATCATAAGACATAGCCTCTGTAGACTCAATTATGATTATTTTGTTCACTAACTCTTGTTTTATACATTAAAAGTACATAGTGTTTACTGGTATTTCTAAGAACTTTAACACCATTTCATTGTCTATATAGTGTGCCATCATATTTATAGGCTTGTACATCTATAATTGATCCTTCAACAGGGAAAGAAATTCTCTTGCCTTTGTTCTGTTCGGCAATCATAGTTCCCCTTTGTGTAGTGAGAATTTATGTATTTATTAATATTTTTATAAATTATTTGTTTTATTTATGCTTATTTAGTTATTAATTAATATTTTAAATTTAGTAAATGTTATTGTATTTTTGGATACATTATTATTATATTGTAAAAGTGCTAAAAGCTAAGAAAGCAAGGAGCAAAAAACTTGTGTAAAATGTGACTTAAAACCATAATAAACATTTGCCTTTGCTATAATTTAATAAGGTAGACAATAACTTGTCTACTTAAGGAGATTTATGTACAAGTATAAAGCTAAATTAATTGTCAACCAAGAGATTATTGCAACTGCAAATAGTTTGGAAGATATTGAAGCTGCTGTACTAGGATATCGTCGTAAGCAAAAAGTAGGCGAACATACTAGCGGTAACGAAAAAGTAGAGATTATTCATGTTGAAAGAGATTCTCTAAAAGGCAAACATAAATCTAAGGAAGTTGTATTAAAAGTTATTTAATATTCATTTAAGCAGTGGGAATTCCGCTGCTTTTTTGATAAAATTATTTATAAATGAGATTGCGCTATGATAAGAATGCTGAAGGCAAGCTAGAAATGTTCAATTACCTTATAAAACAGGGCGATTCGAAAATTTTGCTGGATGATAAAACAGTATTAGAAATTGGTATGGGTAAGGGTGAAATGATAGTTGAATTAGCTAAAGCCCATCCTGAATTAAACTTTATTGGCTTAGAAAAATATCCAACTGTGGCTGCTAAGTGTATAAAAAAAGCAAACGAATATAATCTTTCAAATTTTAAAATTTTGATTGATGATGCTTTTAAAGTTGACGAGATTTTCGAAGGACAGTGCAAAGTTATATGATTAACTTTTAGTGACCCTTGACCTAAAGCTAGACATGAAAAAAGAAGACTTACACATCCATTGTTTTTAGAAAAATATAGAAAAATTCTTGATAAAGACGGCATTTTGAAGTTTAAAAGTGATAATGATGGCCTTTATGAATTTTCACTTTCATCCCTACAAAACAGCAATTGAAGAATTATTGATCATGGAATTGATTTACACAATTCAAAGTACAATGAAAATAATTATCAAACAGGATACGAGAGAAAATGATCAGCAAGAGGCAAGAAAATTAATTACATTTTTGCACAAAAAGGTGAATAAAATATGCACACAGAAGAGTTAGTAAATAGAGTCAAACCATCATTTTGAAAAGTGCTTTGATTCATTATATTCACTTCGTTTATTGGCTTTGGAGGGGGTAATGCTTTATTGCCAATTTTTAAACGATACTCAGTTGATAAATATCGCTGATTGAGCGAAAAAGAGTTTGAAGAGAATGTTATTTTAACCAACGTGCTTCCCGGCGCTTCAGTTATCGAGGCCTTGAGTTATATTGCTTTTAAAACTTTAGGTTTTTGAAAGGCATTAATTGTTATTGTTTTCGGTGTCTTGCCTCATGTAATTTTTGGTTTCTTGATTTTTTACTTTACTCAATATATTCCTTTTAAATATCTTTTTGTGATTGAAGTTGCTGTCTTATCGACAATAATAGGTTCATTGATTGTTTTTGTTTATAACTACGTTAGAAAAGGACTAAAAGCCATTAAACAATGGCTATGATTTTTACTATTTTTAATAACTATTTTGTATGCACTTTTTGTGCCTGCTCCATATAATATGCCAGTTATTATTATGGTTACAATAATGGTTATTTTTACAATTGTTTACTTTTCAAGAAAGAAAATAATTAGAAACAAGAAAAATCATAAGGGTGATTTGATTCTTTCTAGCGAAGATCATTCGAAAGGCGGTAAATAATGACCTTTTTAATGATACTAACTACCATAATTTTCATTATATTTATTAGTTTGTCAGTATTTGGTGGCGGACAGATCTTTATGCCTATATTTAGCTGACTTTGGGAATTTTTGAATAAGCATTTTGCAACCAATATTGATAGCCAAACTGTGTCAAACTTATTTACAATAAGTAATGCAACTCCAGGCGTTTTTTCTACTAAATTAGCCTTTGCCACAGGCTATTTGGTTGCAAATGGCCACTGATGAGGCTTTATATTTACATTCTTTACTTATTTAACATTTGTTCTTGTACCATTTTTAGCAATGTTTTTCTCAATGAAGCTAATGTCAAGCAAAAATAAGTCACCATTTTTGCAAGGGTTAGTAAAAATTATGAATCCAGTAATTGTTGGAATTATTGGCGCGCTAATTATTCAACTCATAATAGGAATAGCATTCCCACAAGTTATTTTTAATAAATCTATTAGCGACTATGCCAAGATTGATAATATGAAAATAAAGGCTCAATATTTTGAAAAAACAGGCATGCCAATTTTATTCATTTATGTCTTGTTTACAGTCATATTCTCATCAATTATGTACAAAAAGAAATTCCCGGTAGTTCTACTTATTTTAATTAATGTTGTGCTTGCTTTTCTTGTATTTTGTCCTTGATTAGTTAGTTAAATTATTTATTTAATAATTTATAATTCAAAACATATGATTCAATTAGAAGTTAAATACAAAGAAAGAATAGACAAGTATATAAGTGATAATTCTGAAATTACTAGAAATGATGCTAAGGCGTTAATTGAACAAGAAGCTGTTTATGTAGATGATAGAAAATTTGTTAGAAAACCTAATTACATGGTGCGTGAAGGCATGGTAATTACTGTTTTAAGATTGCTTGAAAAAGAAAGTAATATTGAAGCTGTTGATATGCCGCTTGATATTAGGTATGAAGATGAGTATTTGTTAATCTTAAACAAGCCTAGTGGATTAGTTGTTCATCCAGCACCTGGTCATCTTAATGACACTTTAGTTAATGCACTAATGTATCATTTTAAAAACAATTTGTCAGATGCAAATGGTTTGTTGCGCTTAGGAATTGTGCACAGAATTGATAAAGATACTAGCGGACTTTTGATTATTGCTAAAGATAATGAAACTCACAATGAACTAGCTAAAATGCTTAAAAATCACCAAATTAAGCGTACTTATTTAGCTATTTGTGAAGGAATATTGCCTAATAAAACAACTAAGATTAATTTACCTATTCAAAGAGATACAAAAAATAGAAAGCTAATGAGCATACATAAAGACGGCAAGAGTTCAGTGACATATGTACATATGCTTAAAAGTTTTTACATTGATAATAAGCCTTATTCTTTAGTAAAATGTGAACTTGAAACTGGAAGAACACACCAAATTAGAGTGCATTTAGCATATATAAAACACCCTGTGTATGGTGATAGTATTTATGGTAAAAGTGTTGATGAATTTAATCAAAGATTGCATGCATATAAGTTGAGTTTTATGCATCCAGTTATAAATAAATTAATCGAAGTGTATTCTGATATACCTAAAGAATTTGATATTGCTGAATATGATTACGAATTATTAAAAAATGATGATTAATAATATATTATTTAGTTAATTATTAATATTTTCCTTAAGGAGAAATATGTTTAATAACCACTTCAGATTTGAAGCATCTTTTGAAGGATTATGAAAGCATGAAAAGAAAACTTTTCGTCCTATTTTCATTTCAACTTTTGTTTCATTCATTATATTAATTCTTTATTTTATAGTAACTGCATCGCTTGACCTTGCTTACATAAATGTCACTAATGAATTTTTTGATCAAAACCCTGATAAAAATTTCTCTCCCGAATATTTAAAGAATATGCATTTGTTTTGAATAATATTTAAATATGTAGCATCTGCTGGAATCTTAGTGTCTACTATTTTGATGTTTTTATCTGTTTTACAGGGCTATAAGAAAAAAAACTTTGCAAAAATTTACTCTTGACCGCTAACAATATATTTCATAATTTTATTTGTTAATATATGAAATTCTGTATCAGCAATTATTCAAGGAAAAGGTGTAAATTCTTCTGGAGATGTTGCATTTAGTAACTATATCTTAACAAGAATGATATTGACTATATTATTTACAATAATTCTAGCAGTTGCATATTTTGTATTTGTTAGAAAATACATGTTTATTAAGATTGCGTATATAAATGTGCAAAGATATGAAGAAGCTAAAAAACAACTTGATGCAAATCCTGAGCTTAAAGAATTAGTCGAAAACATTCAAGCTGCTTTTGGTGGTCAACTAGAGTCAAAACCTAGTGATTATTCTGCTGAAGAAGGCGAAGAATCAGCTGATTCAAAACCTGAAAAAATGGACAAGGATGATGAAGTGGATCCAGCTAAGTTAGCAAGAGAAAAGAATTATAAAAAGCTTATGGACTTGCCAAATGAAAAACTTTATGAAGCAGCTCAAAAACTATATATTTCAGGCTACCAAAGTATGGAAAAAGCTACATTGGCTAACTTAGTATTAGATATTTTAGAGCAACAAGAAGCTAAGAAACGTGCTGAAAATTCATCTAGTAAAAATGACGAAAAAGGCAATAAATCAGGTTCTGATGGCGAAATAGTTGAAGCAGAAGTCAGAGACATTTCAGAAGATAACATAAGAGAAAAGAAGGATGAACTTAGATAGTTCATTTTCTTTATTTTAAGGATGTAAAATGTTAGATTACGAGCTTAAAAACTGAAATGATTATAAGCTTATTGCAGGAGTTGATGAAGCAGGCAGGGGATGCTGTGCGGGGCCGTTAGTTGTAGCATCTGTAATAATGCCTAATGGCTATATTAATGAAAATATCAAAGATTCAAAAAAGCTTAGCGCAAAACAAAGAGATATACTATTTGACGAAATTCTAAAGGTCTGCATTGATTATCATATTGTTACTTTGCCTTCTTCATATGTGGATAAATATAATCCGAAAAAAAGCTCTAAAAATGGCATGAAAATTTGTATCGATTCTTTAAATACTAAGCCAGACTTAGTTATTACTGACTTTGAAAAAATTGACGAATTAGCCATTAAACAAGTTAATCTAGTTAAAGGCGATTCTATAAGCTTTAATGTTGCTTGTGCTTCTATTTTAGCTAAAGTAACTAGAGACAGATATATGATTAAAATTGCTAATAAATACAAAGAATATGAATTTGAAAAACATAAAGGATATTGCACAAAAAGACATACAGAGTCAATAATTAAATATGGAGCCTCTCCTGAACACAGATTAACATATAAAAACGTTAGAGAGGCAATTAGTATCTATGAACAAAGGAAGTTAAATTAATAAAGCCACACATTAATTATTTTTAATAAACTAAAATATTTGATTGAGCATCACATATACTGTTATATGTGATTTTTATATCCATCTGTTGTCAATGAGAACTATAAAACATAATATTAGGAAAAATTATTACTAATAATATTATTTTATTTGCAAATAAACTAGAATTTTCATATTTCTAATTTTCCACATATTTTTGCAGTATCTATAGAGCATAATAAATACACTTATAATTAATTAGTTTTAACTTAAATGAAAGTGTGGAGAAAATATGCATTCAGGCAAAACAAATTTCGACAAATTTAGCAGCGCTTTTACTAAAGCAATAAATTCAAATGGCAAAAAATACCTGATGCATAAATTTAGTAATTCAATTCTATGATTAATCAATTTTCCATCTATTATTGCTCCCTTTCATCAAAAGAGTTATAAAGGCATAGGTCGTAATTCTAATTTACTTATGGACATAAGTGAAACTGTTGGTGTTGGAGAAGGATGCAAAACCTATAATGAAACCATTGAAGGTATTAATGGACATAAAAATAATATTAATGATTATAAATTATATTTAGATCGAAAAAGCCAAACCGTGCTTAAAACAGCAAGATTCGGCATAAGTCTTGAAAAATTAGTATTGTTTCTTATTCATGAATCTAATATCAGGAATACTCAACTTATTCCAAGAGAAACAGATAAGGAGATATTTCCTTAAAATGCTTAAAGTAATTGAATACATCGAACAATACTTAGTCTCTTTTAACAAACATAAAAAAAGCCCACTAAAGCTTGTCTTAAAAGGAAGCTATTTGCTTTATAGTGAACAAATTATTGCAAGGAAGCCAAATGATATAGACTTTTGCTTTTTACAAGATTCTCCATACTATTTAAGATTAGAATTTATTAATTATTTATTGTCATCATCTATTACATCATTAATAAAAAGGGATGACAATCTAGTTATTTTATTAATAGATAATATGGCTGTTGAATTTATATTATTTGAATCAATGGAAGAAAAGTTTACAAAGCAATATAAGAATTATAAAAACATATATGCAATTGAAGCCAAGTATGCAATAGTTCATTTAATTTGTAGTATTTCGTATTCAAGCTCTAAGTATTTTTTAAAAGACAAAACTAAAAGAATTATGCAAATTGCAAATGATTTGAATTTTATAACATCAAATTCACCCACTATTTTGGATTTTGACTATGACAAGCACAATATAAAAAGCTTCTTGATATCAACTAGCTGAAATACTTTTTTATAAACAAATATTATAAATATAGGACTTTTCTTGATTATACTTTTAACACACGTGATTTTCTTTCAAAGAATAACACAATTTTTAATGAAAAATCACTATATTGAATTCGAGAAACTTGAGATATTTATCAAAAATCAAAAATTCTTAAAGAAAAAAATTATTTTTTAAATGAGTTGATGATCAATAGCGAAAGCCTTGAAAATTTATTGTTAAATGGTTGAACCCATCCATCGCTACCAGGCTTGGAAGCTAAATTTATAAAATCAGTTTTTATAAAAAATAAGATTACAAATATAAATAATAATGCATTTTTGGTGACAAAATCTTGCATAAAAAAGAGAAATGTTTTGTTTTTGGCTCATGCTGATGATGTTGGTGGGTTAGTGATTAATAACGAAGCATTTTTTCAAGGCACTACTTACTTAGAAAATGGAATGTTTAATTTATACAACTTAGATAATGAATTCATTGCTGAAGTTAATGGCAATAGTATTGATAATCTTATTTATTCACAGGAAAAGAATAGGAAGATTAATAGGCCACAAATAAATTTAGATATTTTGGATAAATGCCCAGATTCTGAATTAGTTCAAATACTGCCTGCTACAAAGACCAAAGTATCTGAAATTGACATAACAGCCCGTAATAATGACAATAGATTATCTGTGCTATTGTTGAATCACCTACTAAATAATCTTAACATTAATATTAATTTATGTTTGAGCACTAAAGAAGAAATACTATTAAGAGGCGTTCGTGATATTAAGGTTCAAAAGTATTTAAAGAAATTCAAAAACATAATAAATTTTGAAGTATCTGAATCTGATTTTTGAGACAGTGAAAACATACTAATTAGAGTTGCTGATACTTTTACAAATGTAAATAAAAAATTACTTAGCAAGGTTACAAAAATTTGCAATGATTATGCAATTCCATACAAACTATATTTTGGTTCAGGATCAACAGATGCTACTGAAATAAGAAATACTGATGCAATAACAATTGCTATACCTGCAAACTCTATACATTCAATGAACTCTACTGTTATTGTAAAAAACATCTATTACACTTTAATGCTAGGAGTTTTGTTATGACGAAATTTAAAGTAAATAATCTGAAATACACAGGTTCGTTGACATTGTCCTTAATTGGATCAGAAGCATTCAAATTAGGCTCATCAATATTTATATTTAAGTTCACTGGCAACCTTTGACTTGTAACATTTTTGTATCTATTAATTCAGCTTCCATCAATAATAGTTTACTTATTTAGCTCTAAAATAGTAAAAAAAGTCAAAAATGACAAGTTTATACTACTAGTTTGTGATTTATTAAGTTTTGCTATATTAATCCCTCCATTAATAACATTTATCATATTAAACAAAGACGATAGTAACAAAGACTTGAAGACGACTTTATCCATAATTTTAATAACTTTTAGCACTATATTAGGTTTTATTTATTCATTTAGATTTATTTTTCTAAAAAGCATAATTTACTTTATTGCTGATAATAATGATCAGATGCAAAAGTTTAATGCATCTAACTCCTTAGCAACTTCATTAGGTTTTTTTGCTTCGACAATCTTATCGTTCTTTTTATTTAAGAATCTAAGTTTTTATTGACTAATAACAATGAATATGGTAACCTACTTAGTTTCTGGAATTTTGTATTACTCATTAAAAGTGAATAAAGAAGCAACTATATTCAGTAAGCCAGAATTGACAGACAGTACTGAAAATAGACAAATAAAGTCAAATCTTGCTAAGTCATGAATGTTTGTTTTATCAGGATCGCTTCTTATAGGAATATTCCTATTTCCAAATACTTCAGGGCTTTCGCAGTATTTTAATAGTTTTGGAAACTCTGAATACAAAATTGACAACTGAGGCTTTTACTTTTCTATAATTTTTACAACTTTTTCACTATTAGGCGTTATTATTGTTTACTTTTTTCAGTCAAAAATTAAAAAAAGCAAGCCACTGTTTATAACATTAATTTCGATATTAGGAACCCTAAACTTTGTTTGACTATTTTTTATGAATTCAGAAACAAAAGTAAACTTAATATCATATGTTTCTATAATTGCCTTGCAGCAATTTGCTTATTCATTATTTATTCCTATTTATTATTCAACATCATATGAACTTTTTAGTAAAAATCATTTCCACAAGCAAAATGGGATAGCTATAGTATTTAGAACTTTACTATCATCAATGATTAGTGTGTTATTTACTTTAATATCAACTAAAGCAGGATATTTGTATACATACTTGTTCTATTCATTAATTGTTTTTACCTGTGCTATAGGCATTTTGGCATCATCCTTAACGTACAAGAGAAGCAAAGTGTAAAACATAGAACAGGCATAAGTATTATTTAATGAGAATTTGTAATATTAAAAGACAGCGTGTTGACTGTCTTTTAATTTTGCTTAGTTAGCAAGAATCATTTTTCCTATTAAAAAAGCCTATATGGCTAATTTATAGCACTTTTGGACAAACAATTATTCCTTAGTTAGCTTTTTTGACAAATATTCTCTATATAAATTTCTAATTTCGTCAATTGAAACAATCCTATTATCGCGCATAACATTCCAGTAGTCAAATCCATTTACTCTAGATGCTTTTTTATTCAATAATAATGCAGCTTTTGAGTGAATATCGTGAACTTCTCCATTATCGTCAGTTAACTTGCCATCAGAATTTAAATAAACATTTTTGTGATTAATGTTTTTTAAATAAAACTGCTCTCCAAGGTGTAAAAAGTTATCATTAATCATGTCCTTTAAGCCTACTTTTAAGGGTTTTATGTCAAAAACTGCTAATTCAATATCACCTATTTTTTCCTTGGTTTTTTCTATTCTATTTGCGCCATAATGACAATATTTTTCATCTTGCTCTATCATTATGTATTTTCTGCCTGTTTGTTTGGCTATTTTGCCGGTTGTCATAGTACCAGCAAAAGGATCTAGAACTATATCGTTAATTTTTGAGCTAATATTAATTATTTTATAAAGAAGTTCTTCAGGCTTTTGTGTGCTATGGAGTTTTAAGCCTTCATTATCCTTTAGGCGTTCACTACCATTAACAACTGAAATTGACCAAACACTACCTAGTTGATTACGGCTTCCTTTATTATAGTCTGCAACATTAATATTTAATTCTTTGGCTGTTTTATAGTTAAACGTGTATTTTGACTTTTGATTCTTAGTTGCTCAGATTAAAGTTTCATGGCTGTTTTGGAGTCTAGTTCCTTTAAAATTTGGCGTAGGATTAGTTTTATGTCATATAACATCATTTATGATTCAAAATCCTAAATCTTGCATCAGCCCACCTATTGTGTAAATGCATTGCATCCCGCCGATAACTCAAAATGAGCCATTAGGCTTCAAGACTCTATGACATTCACTTAATCATTTTTTAGTAAACTGTACATAATCATCATTAGAATCGAATTTGTCTCATTCATCTTCAACGCCATTAAATTTTGTACCTTCAACTCTGAATAAGGTTTTGCTTGTTCTCATTCAATATGGTGGATCAGCAAAAATTAAATCTATGCTGTTATCAGGAAGCACTTTCAAAGCTTCAATGCAATCTGCATTAATAATTACATTAGTTGTCATCTTATTCATTTTATTTACCAAGCTTTCTTTATTTAATGTATAGAGTACAGATCTTGAAAGATAAAATCACTATTCTAATTTTATATTTATTAATAAATTTAAATGTTAAAAGCTTTATAAAAATAGGTTTTAGTTTATAATTGTTTTACAAATTAAAATGGCGGATGTGGTGAAGTGGTTAACACAGCGGGTTGTGGTCCCGTCATGCGAGGGTTCGAATCCCTTCATCCGCCCCATTTTTTTTTATACCTTTTTTGCCTATATTTTAATATAGTAGAATTTAATATATGTATATTGCTATGTGTGAGTATGAAATTAAAAAGTCTAAATTTATAGGCTGTGTTTTTTATATTAGTTCAAAAGAAGATGTTAAAAAGTATGAACTTATGCTTAGAAAAGAGCATAAAAAAAGCACGCATATTTGCCACGCATACTCATTTTATAGTACTCAAAGTCATAATTTAGGATTTAGTGATGACGGCGAACCAAGTGGTACAGCTGGAAGACCAATTGCTCGAGCTATTGAATTAAAAAAGCTTGAAAACGTTGTCGTATTTGTCATACGATATTATGGTGGAATTAAATTAGGCGGTGGAGGACTAATCAGAGCCTATAATAAGTGTGCTAATATGGCAATTGATGAATATATTAAAGTTAAAAGAGGCTAAAAATGATAGCAATAATTGGGAAAATTGGAGTTGGGAAAACCACATTTAGCAAAAAGCTCATTGAGCGTGGTTTTTCAGTATTTAATTGCGATGAATTTGTCCAAAAAAGCTATCAAAAAGGCAACGAAGGCTATGAAGCTATAAAGAATCAAATAGGTGATTTTTTATGTGATGAAAATGGGGTTTCTAAAAGAAAAATAAAGTCATGAATTTCCCAAAATCCTTATAATATTGACCTTTTGGAAAAGGCAATTTTTCCAATAGTTGATAAAGCCATAAAAATGGGGAAATTTGATTTCGTAGAAATACCAAAATTAATTGGAAAAAATTATGATTTTAGCAAACTTTTTGATATTATTTTATGCCTCGAAACTCCAGAGAAAATAAGGGGTAAAAATATGACTAAACGAGGTGTGGATAACCTCACAAAAATGGCAATAAGTGAAAAAAATGCCCCAAAATTGATGAAAAATGCTATTTTTGGTCAAATTCCAATTGTGAATATCTTTGCCAATAACTTGTGTGATGATGCATTATTTGAATTAATTTTGACAATACTATTTGCAAATAGTTAAAATACATTTAGAAGATTATTTTTATTAATATTTGCAAGGAGTTTTAAGTATGTTAAAAACATTACAATATCCATATTTTACTATTCAAAACTCGTTGCAAATTAGCAGCACAGATCTTAAAAATCTGCGTAAGTTTTATGCGCCTATTTTGTGCAGTGAATCTATACTGCTTTATGAGTACTTAAGAGACCTAACACACATTGATTCTAATGAATATGGCATATTTGATTTTGAAAGCTTGACTTATTTATTAAATATGGACATAAAAACCTTAAATAAGGCTAGAATTATGCTTGAATCAGTTGCTCTTTTATCTACTTTAATAGACGAGTTTAATCGCAAAACTGTTTTTGTTTTAGAAAAGCCGTTAGACAGCTCTGGTTTTAGAAAAAATTTGCTGTTAGCTAATAAATTAATCAAAACAATGGGCAAGCAAAATTTTGAAAGGTTGATGGGCAAAGAGAAAAATATTTTTCTTTCGAAAGCTAAATACTTATTAGATGCATCAGCAAAGTTTGATGAAGTTTTTGCACCGGATCAGTCAGTGGAAAATGATGATAAACTAAATGATTCTGCTTTATCATATGAATTAGATTCATCAGATGTAAGCACAAAAGAAATCAATTTGTTTATTCAGGAAAAACTTGATTTAAACACTTTTGAGTATCCTAATCCTTATGAGGCTATTTTAAAGACTGATTCAAGATTTTTCTTTTCACAAGTTTCAGGACAAATTCCAACTGAAAGCATAGTTAATTTAATTAAGTTTTCTAAAAATAATAATTTAAGTGATTCATGTATTAATTTAGTTTTTTATTATGCTTATGATGTTAATGGTAGAATTAACTATACTTATGTTAAGAAAATCATTACAGATTTAATAAATAAGAAAATGTTTTCTTTTGCACAAGTGGAAAAACACTTAGACAACTTGCAAGGATTCAAAAATAAAGGCACTATATCTAAAAAAGAATTGTATAAGGCAACTTACTTAAAATCAATAACAATGCATAAAGATGCATACGAAAGCGCTGAGTCCTTAATTGAAGATTAGGAGAATGAATGAAAGATCGTGATTGAATTAACAACCTTGAAGGTCTTGTTGATGGAAGTTATGACGAGATTGAAGCTAAGGTTATGAATTTAATTAAATCTAATCCTAAAATCGTCAAATGTATTGAGCAGTTAAATATCACTGATAGCGAGTTAAAAGACAATTTAATTGAGTTTTTAAATATTAAAGAATCGCTAGATAATAGTGATATATATCCTTGAGTTTATAATGTTATGCGTAAAAATGGTGCACTGGTTATAAAAAGATCAGCCGCAAAAAATAATTATGCAAAAAATATAACAAGAAAGCTAAATATCATTTTAACTGAAGTTAGTGAAACTAATCCTGATTATAAACTTTCAAAATTTCATATACCTGCAAGCAGACGCAAGGAACTTATAACTAAAATTAATTATGTAAGAAATATACTTGAAAAATGAAAACCTTTAGAAAACAACCAAAATATCTATATTTATGGATCAAACGGCACAGGCAAAACTTATATTGCTAATGCTATGGTCAACAGTTTTGCTTCTAGAGGTATTTCGTCAGCCTATATAAAGCTCAATGATCTTTTTAATTATTTGAAGAAGAAAATGTCAAATAGTATTTCATTGAATGAAATAAAAAGCTCGCTCAAAAATGTGTCCTTGCTCGTGATTGATGATTTAGGTTTTGAAAAGCATAATGAGTGATTCAAATATGATTTTGTTTACGAAATTTTGCAACAAAGAAATGCCAACAATAAATTTACAGTTTTATGTTCTTTGCTTAAGCCAGAAGATTTAGCTAGCTATTACAGGCATATTGAAACAAACCCTAGTTTTTCTTTTAAAGTGGAGTCATTAATCCATGAAATTTTGCAACATTTCACTCCTTATAACATTGATTCGAATCCTTTAATTTAAGCTATATGCTTATTAAAGGATTTTTATTTAATAAAATTGAATTATGAAGCTTCAAAATAATACTGTTGTAAAAAATGTAATTGCTGTGGATCATTCCTATGAAGGACTAGGCACAGTTAAAACTGATGATTATCCTATTTTTGTTGAAAACTTATTACCTGGCGAGAGAGCTGATATTTTGATCAAAAAAGCAAATTCCAAATTTGCTTTTGCTAAAGTTATCAAAAGATACAATGAGTCAACAAAAAGAATTAAGGTTGTAAATGAGAAGCTAATGGAAAGTGGTTCAGCACCGCTTGCAAATATTTCATATAGTAATCAGCTAGAATTTAAAGAGAATTTTGTTAAGCAATTATTTAAGAGAAATATTCACTACACTGACATATTGCCAATATTAAAAAGTGACTATGAATGAAGGTATAGAAACAAATTATTACTGTTTACTAAAAATGTCCAAAATACCATTAAAATAGGGCTGTACGAAAAAAATAGTCACAATTTAATTGAACAGGATTCATATGATTTGGTTTCTAATGAAGCTGAAAATGTTTTAATTTGGCTCAGCAAAAACATTAACAAATATGATTGTTTTAAAAATGTTAAAAATGCGCTGACCAGCATCACTTTAAGAGAGAGCTATGTAAATAAAAAAATAATGCTTTATTTTACCGCATCAAAAGCATTTGATTTATCGAAACAATTTGTTAATGATATTGCAAAAGAATTTGAAAATATAGAGACCATTATGGTTATTGTTAATGATAAAGTTGTTTATTCATATTTAAGCGAAAAGTCCTATTTAATAGACAAAATAGGAAAATTTAGCTTTAAATATAACTGAAATAGTTTCTTTCAAATTAATTCGAATCAAACAGAAAAACTGTATTTGCTTTTATTAGATAATCTAAATTTAGATAAGAGCAAAGTGGTCTTGGATGCATATTGTGGCATTGGCACAATATCATTATTTTTAGCTCAAAAGGCTAAAAAAGTCTATGGACTAGAAATAGTAAAAGAAGCTGTTATAAATGCTAAGGAAAATGCGTTGGATAATAGCATTTATAATACTGAATTTATTTCTGGTGACGTTATTAAAACAATCGATTCAATAAATGAAAAGATTGATACAGTAGTAGTTGATCCGCCAAGAAGTGGACTAAGTAGTGAATTTTTGAATAAAATAATAGATATAAAGCCTGAAGAAATAGGTTATATAAGTTGTAATCCACACACAATGTGCAGAGACATTGATCAGTTAATTAAAGCAGGATATGAATTAAGTTTTTTAAGGCCTTGCGATATGTTTAGTCAAACTTATCATATTGAGATGGTGGCTGTACTTAAGCTAAAAGATGCTAAAAGAACTATAAGAAAGGATCATTAGTCAATTTTACTGATTAATAAAGGAGATATTTATGAGAATGAATTATGTGAATTTTAAGGATCAAAAGATGTCTGTGTATTCTAAAAATAACAAATATGACACAACTATTTTATTTTTACATGGCTTGAATTCAAACAGTTCTTTCATTGATAATTTGCTTGAATACGACAATAAATTTAATATTGTTTCAGTTAACTTTCCTGGTAGTAAATATGCTCCTGATATTGATCCTGAAGACATTATTCTAGATGATTGGATTGAGCTGGCCAAGGCTGTTTTAAAGGGCATTAAGTCAAAACACATTCACATTTTAGCCCACTCAATGGCTGGTGGTGTTGCTGTTGAATTAGCTAAAGATCCAAGAGTTGAAAAAGTTTTTATGCTAGCAACTATTAATCCTACTATGACAGAAAATAAGTCATATAAATTGCTTCATAATGTAATCGGGCCACAGACTGGCAAACCTTCAATGTTTGGCAAATTGTTTGTTTGAGGCGCTAAATTTTTCAAAAAAGGTAAGAGATTAATTGATTCATTTAGTAGAAAAGGTAAATGATATAACCTACTAGATAAATATATTTTACAACCTTCATTTATGGAAAAATTAGATAAGCAATATAGAGAAGTGACTAAAAAATTAATATTTATTATCGGCGACAAAGATTCAATTATTGGCACTGATAATTTTATAAATTATGCAAATGAATTAAATTGTCCGGCTGTGAAAATTGGCGAAACTCATTCACCAATAAAAGTAGCAGGCAAGCAAATGAGTAATTTCTTAAATATGTTAGTTATATCCAAAAAAGTGCACTGACCATTTAATAAATTTATTACATTTAGCAAAAATATAATAAATGTTGGTGTTTCAAATGATGCTGATGATGAAGATGCAGTTGAAGAAATCTTAGATCAATTAAATAAAAATGGCGAGATAGAATTGGAAAAACAATAATATGAATTATGAACAATTTGAACAAGACTTAAAATTCAGTTTACTAAATAATAATGCTAAGAAGTTAATTTATAAATTAGCTGAAGCGCCTTATAGATTTATTTCATTTTTAAGTCCTTTAAACTTTAAAACAAAATTAGAGCAGTCTTTTTATAGAAGCCAAGAGAACAAATACTACAAATTTTTATCTAATTGTTCAGTCAACATTTTTTCCGAATCACCCTATGAAATAGCCGAAAACAGTGTTTCAGTAACTAAATTTAGTGCAGATAATCCTGATGAACAAATAATTGAGAGTGCAAGATTTACTTTTGCTTTTAAAGATGAAGAAAATAAAAAATATTACTTCATAAAGCAAAGAAAAAGAGATGTTTTTTCTGCTAATGAAGCAATTAAAGTTTGAGACAAATTTAAAAATGATGTTGAGTTAGCAAAGCAAAGTTTTGCTGATTATAAGATAATAGGAATTTTATGATTTGTTGATTCAGAGTTTAGAAATAACCAGCAGTACTATAATTCAGGCTCATTGGTCGAGGATGATTTAGATATAAACATAAGCGCTAAGTATGGCTTTGAGTTATTTAAAGACTTTGAATTGCATGAAAAATGAATTGAAATAGAGCTGCATTTAGATAAATTCAAGAGGCAAAACTATACTGATTTTTTAGATTTTCCTAATTTAGATAAAGATCCTGAAGCACTAGAAGCTTTAATTGAATTAAGCGATTCTGCTTGAGAAAAGCTAAATTCACCAACACCAGTTTATATGGCAATTAGAAGCGCAATTTTTAATGAAGCTGATGAAAATTCGAATCTATTTAAAGCTCTCAAACTCAGAGACATAAAAGCAAATATGGTCGATGAAGATGGACTAAAATTAGCACTTATGAAGCTGCAATCTAAATAACTTCTTGCATTAGCAAGATTTTTATTTGCTAAATAATACAAAGCTTAAATTTACTTAGATATTAATATAGTAAAATAATAAAGAATTATTTATATATTTGCAACGGCGGTCATCATGAATAAGAGAATTGGATTAAGAGTTGACAACAGTTTCAATTCTCCTTTTGATAATGAAAAAGTAAAGATTTATGCTGAATATTTAGTTTCATGAATCAAAAGAAGAGTGAAAAGAGCAAAAGCAAAAGGATGTGTAGTTGGCATATCGGGCGGAATTGATAGTGCTTTAGTTGCATCATTGTGTGCAAAAGCTTTCCCAAATAATACTTTGGGTTTAGTGATGCCAATTGATTCTATGAATCATGATCTTGAGGACATAAGCAAGCTAGAAAGGACAATTAATTTAAAATTTAAAACAGTTTTATTAAACAAATCATTTGATGAAGTTAAAAAATCATTAAATAATGAAGTAGATAACTTGCTTTCGATTAGTAATATTAAGCCACGTTTAAGAATGATTGCCCTATATGCATATGCACAACAAAATAATTATTTAGTTATGGGCACTGATAATCAAGATGAGTATTTTATAGGCTATTTCACCAAACATGGCGATGGCGGAGTTGATTTATTGCCTATTTCAAAATTACTTAAGTCTGAAGTTAGAATGATGGCTAAATATTTAAATGTGCCTGAGAGCATCATAAATAAAAAGCCTTCGGCAGGCTTGTGAGAAGGGCAAAGCGATGAGGATGAATTAGGTTTTACTTATCATGAATTAGATAGCTATTTGCTTGATGATAAAGCTGATATAAGACCAAATTCTGTTGCAAAAATTGAAAGAATGCATAAATATAGTATGCACAAAAGAAACAAGGCAGGTATGCCACTTTCAATCGATGAAGTTTTAAAAAGAAAAAGAAAGGAATAAATATGGCAGGACATTCACACTGAGCAGGAATAAAACATAAAAAAGGCGCAAATGATGCTGCTAGAGGCAAAATTTTCCAAAAAATGTTTAAGGAAATATATGTAGCAGCAACTGGACCAGGAGGCACTGATCCTAGTTCTAACCCTGCATTAAGATTAGCAATTTCTAAAGCCAAAGCAAAAAGTATGCCTAAAGCTAATATTGAAAGAGCTTTAGATAAAGCAAAAGGTAATGCTAAAGATGGAGCAGTTTTTACTGAAATTATTTACAATGCAACAATTAGTGGTGGTGCAACATTTTTAGTTATTACTTTAAGCGATAATGTAAACAGAACAACAAGCAATATTCAATCATACTTTAATAAACAAAATGCAAAGTTAGGTAAAACAGGTACTATACCATTTCAATTTGATCATAAAGGGATAATGGAAATTAGCAAAAGCTTAGTTGACGAAGAGTCCTTAACTATAGTATGTTTGGAAAATGGTGCTGAAGATATTGAAGCCACTGATGAATCATTTATTATTACAACTTCAGTAGAAGATTTTTCAACTTGCAAGAGTGCTATTGAAAGCAATTTAAATATCACTGAATTTATGCAATGTGAAATTACTTATTTGCCTAATGCAACAGTTACATTCACTGGTGAAAAAGCTCAAAAAATTCAAGATTTTATTGCTAAATTAGAAGACGATGACGATGTTCAGGAAGTATTTCATAACATTGAATTTGAAGAATAATAATGACTAAATTTTGAAATGTTTTGTATTCATCTCTTGGCTATAATCAACCTTTAGCAATTTTTATTGCAATTTTAGTTGTATTTGTTTTAATTGCAATTATTCCCTTTTTAGTTAACTTGATTTTTGCTTTTACTAAGGAAAAATTAAACAGTAAAGGCACTGTGCTTTTGTATGCTTTTATGTGTGGATTTTTCCTTACAATGGCTAATTTCGGATTTTTGAAAGAGTCACTTGAAATTAGTTCAATTAACGCAAGTGCAATTTTAAATAGCGACTTTAAAATTTATGGTTGAAACATTTTAGTTGTCGTAGGTGGCTTAATTATAGGCATAGGCTTTGCAGCACTAGTTAGACAATTGGTAAGAAAGTCGATTAATAGTAAAATCGCAACTGATAAATCAGCTAGATTATTTTTGCACTCGCATGACATCGGGCACGATCATAGTGATATGGATCACCATGAGCATGAAATTGCGCCTTCGCATGATATTCAAATCTCAAGCAATGCACAAAGCAAGCCTGCTTATAAATTAGTTGCTATTTTACTTTTACTTCTTCACAGAATTCCTGAAGGCTTTTTAATTGGTTTTATTATTATCGGAATTGAAAGTAAAGGAATAACAT
Organism: Mycoplasmopsis agalactiae PG2; assembly: GCF_000063605.1. Classification (GTDB taxonomy): domain Bacteria; phylum Bacillota_I; class Bacilli_A; order Mycoplasmatales; family Metamycoplasmataceae; genus Mycoplasmopsis; species Mycoplasmopsis agalactiae. The sequence continues at coordinate 776,501 of NC_009497.1, read as the reverse complement.
CAACATCAGTTGCCTTTTTAATTTCATTAATACTTCATTTAATTCCTGAACAAGTACTGTTTTACTACCGTCAAAGAGAAATGGGCTGAAGCAGAGCAAAAGCGCTATTCATTAGCACTTTATGTCTATTTCTTTTCTTACCTGCAATGCTTTTAGGCGGATATTTAGGAAAACATATTTACAGTATATGACAATTAAGAGCAATGGTGCAATCATTTATTGCAGGCATATTTATTTTTATTAGTATCTTAGAGTTCTTGCCAGAGTTTTATCACGCTCATCATGACAAAAAACTATTTTTCTGAACAATATTTGTGTTTATGGTTGGAATAATATTCTGCGCCTTTGTGCTAGCATTTCATAAACATGGACAAGGAATATAGTTTTTAGAGCCAAAAAAGTTTGCTAGATTACATTTATTTATGCATATCTCTTGGAGATATGTTTTTCATTTATATGGCTTATTTATAGTTTTATATGTATAATAAGTGTATGGTGAATTTAGCAAGAAATAAAAAAGGCAGCATTTTTCTTGGAAAAATAATGTTTTTTGCACCTTTTGCTTCGGTTTTCTCATTAAGCACAAGCTTAAGTGCAAAAAGACAAAATACAACTAATAATGAATCCTCAAACGAAAAGCATAAAAATGCCTATTTTTCGCTAAGAGATGATTATATTCTGTTTAATCAATACCAATATAACACTGGATTGTGTTGAGACTTTAGTGCAACAAAATCACTAGAGACTGCTTTAATGATAAATACGAATGAAATGTATGATTTTTCGGAAGCTAGTATAACTATTAATGATACTAATAATGTTGGTGGTGGTTCTTGATTTGATGATTATGACAGGCTTATTTCAAGATATGGTATTTCATATGAATCAGACTTTAAATTTGGTGATTTATATTATGTTCCAAATAAAGGAATATATCATCAAAAGTTAAGAGATTTGTTTAACAAGCATATACATAAAAATTTTAGAAAAGCAGTTGAAAGAGTCGACTTTAATCGCTATGATTATGAAAATATCAAAAAACATATAGTAAAAAATGGCTCGCTGTTCGTTGCCATAAAAGGCTATAAAACAGTCTCAAATGACAAATATTATAATGAAGTAACAACTAAGTCTAATTCAAAAATTAAAGTGCATGAACTAGTTGGGACAGGAAGAGAAAACACTCATGCTGTTTCAATTATCGGATGAGACGATAATTATAAAGCAACTGATGGCAGTACAGGAGCTTGAATTATTTTAAATAGTGATAATCTCTATAGCAACAGAGATGGAGTAAATTTCCTTCCTTATAATTCAAGCGCAGTAATCAATGATTTTAATGGATATAAATATGTTGGCAAAAACATATTAATTTCTGAAAGCAATGCTAACTATGAAAATGAATTTAGCAACTATTACAACAGTGCTAATTATGGTACTAAAAGTAAAAATACTTTTGCCAAAAACAGAAATATTTTTAAGTCTACACAAGGCGTAAAAATAGAATATAAAATCAATCAAAATGTTGCAAAGCTTAATAGTATCTTTGCTAAAGTATATCAAGATGGAGTAGACGTTTCAGCCTATTTTAATATTGAATACGTCAAAAATGAAGGTGTGAAATTACACAGCAAATCACCACTAAAATCAGGCACTTATTCTGTTAAGTTGATTTATGATTACAACTTAATTAATGGCAATGAGCACCATAGTGATTCTCAAACAAGGCAAATATATGTTTTAGACGGTACTGAAGCTATTCAGGCTAATTCATACTGAACAATTAGTAACAATTCGCACATTGTTTTTCATGCTAATAATAGCTATGTTTTAAATAACCATACACCAGTTATTTTGGCAAGTAAAAGTAATGAAGTTAATTTCAATAATAGATTGCTTTACACAAATAGTAAAAATGAAGAAAACACCTATTTTAAAGTCAATGATGACAAGTTACAAGATTCAAAAGTTAATAGTTTTTTAGCAAAATATAAGGATGATAGTTTTGAGGCTGATGTTTCTGCATTTTTTGGCAACTCCTTAGCTTCAAAAAGAAAATATCGTTTTTATAGATTGGATGAAAAAGCTAAATATACTTTTACAAAACTATATTTTGATTTAGATGGTGCAAAAACTGACAGCTTAGTTACAGAAGTTCCTTTTTCAGAAAGTGGAGCACTTAGTAAGCATTATTTACCTAATTTGAAGAAGGATAATTCAGAATTTTTGAAGTATACCTACATTAATAAAAATGGTGTTGAGTCAGATTTGCCATTTGATACCTACAAAAACAAATATTATGTTACTTATAATCATATTAAAGATTTAAAGACTAACGTTTTAGAGTTTAACTATATTGGAAACAGGCAAAAAGGGAACAACCAAACATATGCAAATCCGATAATAGTTAAAGCAATTTTTGATACAAAAAAGGAAGCTAAAATTGTTGGTTCTAATCTTAAAAGTTCTTATAAAGCTTTGGAGACAATTAATCTACAAGATGTTAATATATCAGTTGAAAACAACGGCAATATAGAGTTTGTTAAGCCAACAAAAGTTAATTATCAAAGCAGTCAACATATCAATTATGGCGATTCAAAAATTGTATTAGAGTATGAGTTCAATGGTAAAAAATATGTCTATGAACATTCAATAAATGTTGAAAAGCTAATAATTGATGCTCCTAAAAATTTTGAAAATAAATTTGTATATGATGGCCATGAACATAACCTAGGATTGGACAAATTTTCCTTTAAAACAGATGTTTTGGTAAATGATTTAAAACACATTGATAGTAGCAAATATCAAAGTTCAATTAAAATTAAAAACAAAAATTACTCATTTGCAGAAGGTAAAAACGAACTAGTATATGAGTGAGAAATTTTGCCTAAAGTAATTTCTAAAAATTCAATTATAGATAAGAGCATTCTGAAATTTGATGACGAAGTATTGTATTCATTTGATAAGCTTAACTTTAATGAATATAAATCATCTAATCAATTGCTTTCAGCTAGCAGTCCAATAGTTTATTTTAAGTATAAAGATGATAAAAATCATAATTCCAAAGAGCTTTTAGAAATTGATCTTTCAAATTATAATATCAAGCCAGTTGAAAACAGTAATAAGAGAAAGTCAACTGTCATAATCGCTTCATCAGTTACTGCATCAGCTGTTGGAATAACTGTTGCTTTAGTTTTATCAGCAATTTTTATTAAGAAGAATAAAAATAAGAAAGTCAATTAATCAATATTTTGGTTATTTAGCAAGCAAACTTTAAAAAAATAAAGGGTTAGGATTTATCTTAATCTTTTTTTAAAATTCATTTTACTGTTAAAAAAGTGAAAAAATACAAAAAGTATTCAAAAGTGACTGATAACGCTAATTTATACATACTTTTGTCAATTATGATAGTAAAATTATTCTTGTATGGAAACATTAAATAATAAAGATACATTAATAAAAATCAATGATTTGAAATTTAAATATCATAAAAAACAGAAGGAGTACAACGTCGATATTGATAAGCTGGTAATTCAGGAAAATGAGATTGTTTCTTTACTAGGCCCTTCAGGAAGTGGAAAGACTACATTATTAAATTTGATTTTAGGATATTTAGAACCAAATGAAGGATCTATTGAAATTAAGCATAAACCCGTAATTTACGAAATAGCTTACATAATGCAAGAAAACTCAACTTATGAAGACACAACTGTTTTTAACAATGTGTACTTAAACGCAAAAAACTATAGTAAGTGAGTAGATTCAGCAAGATTAAAATATTTTGAAAACCTTTTAAGCAAGCTTGATGCTAGTGCTGAAAGCAATAAAAAAATGTTTTCAAAATTTGAAGACTACAAGCAGATTCTAACAAGCAAAAAGCAGTCAATTTGAAAGAAGAAGATTGCTTACTTAGCTTTAGTATTTAGTTGCTTAGGCAACAAAAATATTAAAAATAAGTTCAAAATTCTAAATTAGCTACACTTAAGAAACTTATTTAAAAATGAGATTACTGATGTTGCAAAGAAATTAGAAATAGATCATTTATTAAACCAAAGAGTTGATAAGTTATCTGGCGGTCAAAAGCAAAGAGTAGCTTTTGCCAAAGGCATTATAAAAAAGACTAATTTGGTACTAATGGATGAACCTTTTTCAGCCCTTGATGCCAAAATCAAGGAATCAACAATTGAGTGATTAATCAAGATCAAAAAGGAATTTAATTTAAGTATTATTGTTGTTACACATGATCAGCAAGATGTGCTTAAATTAAGCGATAAAATCATTTTATTAAAAGATGGCAAGGTTCAGCAATATAGTAGCGGTGACAAAATGTATGACAGCCCAAATAATTTATTTGTTGCTAAGTTTATTGGGGCTCCAGAAATTAATTTTGTTAATACAAAAGATAGCAAAAGCTACTATATTAGACAAAACAAGTTAAAAGTTGACTTAAATAAAGATGGTGCATATTCAATTCAAAGTAAGAAAAACTTTGGTGACAAGACTTATTATCAAATTGAATATAGTGACAACAATATTTGAACAATTGTTTTAAAAGATAGCACCATTGAAGTTGATGACAAAGTTGATATCACGTTTAGTGATACTGATGTACTAGTCTTTGATGATGAAGGAAATAGAGTTTATGCATAATTCTGAATCAAAAAAGCAAAAAGTATGAACTGTTTCTAAAATAACATTAATGCTTTTGCCTTTGTTAATATTTATACTAGTTTTTACCTTGGTGCCTATTTTACACACCTTTGTAAAATCACTAAAGGCGCCTATTAGTATACATGATAGGACTAGATATAACTATAATTTCAACAACTATAACAACATTTTATCTGATCCAAATTTTAAAAATGCTGTTTTAAATTCAACATTAGTCTTGTTTTTTGGATCAGGAATCTCATTAGTGCTTTCATTAATTTTTGCGCTAGTTGTGAATTCCTTAATATCTAAATTCACACAGAGAGCATTTTTGACAATTTTGTTCTCGCAGTTCTTTATTTCAGGCTTTGCAATAGGAATTGCTTTTACAATGTTTTTTGGCAATAAAAATTTGTTTTTCTACATTTTAGGAAAAAGCGAGTATACCTTTATTGCTTCGTCAAATAAAAAGTTGCCAATTTGGATGTATTACTCTATATTTCAGATATGAAGGTCACTACCATTTAACTTAATTTTGTTTGCTTCAGCTATTAGCAGAGCTGATTTAAAGTATAAAAAGTTAATGTTAAATGATAAATTGACTATTTTACAAAAATTTAGATATGTATATATGCCAGAAATTTCAAAAGTGTTGTTTTCAATTTTATTTACCAACTTTATTTTCTCAACACTTCTTTTACCTCAAGCATTGTTAGAACCAACTTTTGATATAGATATTAATTATGCGCACACATTAACTAGTTACACAATTAAATTCCTTGGATTTGGTACAAACAACCCATCATTAAGATATGAAAAAGGATACGCTTCAGCTTTCTTTAGCTTCTCATATTTAGTCTTATTATTGTGCATCTTGCAACTGTTGCGCATTAGCACAATTAAGGCTATTTATAGGAAAATAAGTAAATTAATTGCAAAGACAAGGAGCAAGAAATATGCCAGGTAGAATGCTATTAGTAATATTTAAAGAAATTATTAAATATTTCTTAATTGGCTTTTTATGCTTGCTTATGCTTTTTCCTTTGTACTATTTATTGCTTCAATCACTTATGTCAACAAATTCGTTAATAAATAACAGAACATTTATTGTGATTGAAGAGTGAAACTGAGTTAATTTTGCAACTGCTTTTAAGAGTAATTTTCTAAGAGCTTTTGGCTGGACACTATTATTTGCAACGATCTTGATATTAATTAGACTAATAATTTACTCACTAGCGATAGCTGGACTATTTAGAATGAGTGCAAAGTATCAAAAAGTATTTTTGTACTTTTTCCTAGTTATTAGTTTGATACCTGAGTTTTCAATATTTTTAAGCTTAAAAACAGTTTTGCTAACTTTCAATTTAGACGAAACTCCTATTGCTTTTGTGACTAATGCAATATTTTCATTTTTTAACTTTACATACATTTTTAACTTAGCTAAATCTATTAGTGATAAAAAAAATAAGACAATGTTGAATGACAATTTAAAACCAATGGATAAATTAATTTATGTATATTTGCCAAAGATGAAACTGGGTTATATGCTTTTAATTGTTTTTTCATTTATTTCGGTGTGAAATGATTACTTATGACCACAGTTTTTATTCTCAACAAACTATACTAATATATCTATTTGGTACCTAACATTAGGTCAAGATAGACAAGCCGCTTTGCTTAATGTACAAGCAGCAGGTGCATTTATTTCAATTGTTATTCCATTGATAATTTACTTTATTTTTTCTAAAAAAATTAGTCGTTTCAACTAATTTTAAATATTTTTTCAATTTATTTAGAATACCATAAAATAGGCGAAAAGGGAGATTATTTTGAAAAAAATTTTGATTAAAGCTGGTGCAATTTTATTACCAGCAGCAGCTGGACTTTCAGTAGTTGCTTGCGGAAACACAGAAGAAGAAAAAGTTGTTTTTAGATTAGGCCAAGGTAAAGGATGACCTTTATCACTATCATTGCAAAAAGTTATTGGTTACTATAATGAAACATTTAAAAATGACCCAGACTTTTTAACTATTAGATTTGAATTTGCTGATGACTTTAAATACAAGGACAGCAAAGGTAAGGAAGTTAAAGTTCCAGGCCACAACACATATAGTGAATACCAACTAATTAAAAATGTTGCTCATGCTATTGAATCTAAAGATAATAAAAAGGTGCCAAATATTGTTTTGGGTGACCAATCTGGTGCATATATTCTTAACCAAAATAAGCAATTATTAGATATATCTGACACTGGTATTACTAAAAAATCATTTAGTAAGAATATAGCAAATTTACACTCAATTTTAGCAGGCCAAGGCCAAACAGAAACAATTTACAATATTCCTTTTGATAATGCTGATACTGACTCACTTCAATTAAACCTTAAAGTTCTACACAAGATGTTTGAAATAATTGAATCTGGTGGTGGTAAGATTGAAGATAAAGATAAGGACGGTATAATCAAGAAAGTTTATGATTCAAAAAATAAAGGAAATCAATTACCTGAACAATCAATTTGACATGCTTTAAAAGCTAAGAATGGTGAAAACAGTAAAAAAGTGTTTGAAGGCTTAACTGTAAGCAATAAAACATTCGAATCTATCAAAGACATTAGAGACTTAGCTGCTAAATTTACTGAAGGTGTTGAAATTGAAAAAGATAAAATTAATGACAACACAATTTCAGGTGAAGTTCTTTCAATTGACTACCAACAAAGTACATTCTTTAAAGAATTGCATGCAAAAATTGAAGACAAAAACAAAGCAATCTTTGAACTTGATAAAGATAAGAATGTTAAATATAACTTAATTGATGATGCTGATGTTAAGAAAAAATTCCAAGAATTATGAAAAGACTACAACGATTCAATTAAAAGAGTTGAACAAACACCATCTGGTAAGGCAGAGAAAGATAAAAAAGTATTTCAATCAATGAAATATATGTTCACTCAAACAAAAGAATGGGGTTCATGACAAATATTTAGATTCCAAAGTGCTATAAGTTTCGCAGCTTCTGTTGGTGCATACCAAAACAAGATTACTCAATTTACCAAAACTCACCCATACTTTGAACAAAGCATTAAAGATGACCCTAAATTCTTAACAAATAATGCAAGCGAACATGATGTATTAATGCTTCCTCAAGTTACAGGAACTAAAGACGGAAAACATTCAATTTTCCATGAAGGTGGCTCAAGTATAATTGCTATTGATTCAAAGAATGAAAAAGTAAATAAGGCAATTAAGAAGTTCCTTAAATGAATATACACAGGCAAGAACAAGGTTTCTGGTGAAGAAGAAGACAACTGATACACAATTGCAAGAACTTCTGGTTATATAATGCCATTGGCATCAGTTGTTACAAGTGCAACAAATGATAAAATTAAGGGCATAATTAAAGAATTAGAAGGAAAATTGAAGGACAAAAAATCTGAAGAATTAATGACTACATTTGAGCCTGACTACTTCAAATTAAATATGCTAAGATCAGCTCAGCTTTCACTAGAATCATTACTAAATGTTGAAAGCGGCAAAGTTGTTGCTAAACCTGCAGTTACTGATGATAAATCATCTCAAATGTCAGATACTGTAATGAAAGCAATGATTGAACAAACAGAATTAGATAGAATTCAAGGATTCAAAGCAAAAACTGCTGATGAACTAATAACAGCATTTGAACAAACTAAAAAACAATAATTAGTTTACTAAAACAATAATAAAACAGACTTATTCGACAAGTCTGTTTTTTAATCTAGTAGTCACCTTTAATTGTGATTTCGCGTTTTGTACCCATTTTAATTACAAATATTTTTCACCCAATTCATGCTAGAAATGCCATAAAAACAAATATGTAAAAAGGTATAGCAACGCATCAAGCAGCAACGTTAATTTTTATATTATGCATATACTTTGCTGTTAAAGTGAGTGCCATTAATACTACTGTTGCAACAGCAAGAGCCATAATAGCAATGCAACCAATTACTAACCCTGCTTTTTGTCCAGTACTAAATTGTGAATTTCCATTATTAAAATATTTAATTGCCGTGTATATTGAATAAGGACCCATAAAGCAGGCAAAGACGGCGCCAATAATCAGAGTGTATCTAAGTATTAGTATAAATTTTTTCTAGCTATTGTCCACAAAAGCATGTTCATGTCTAATAACAGTGACGTTGTTATTGTTTGGATTAGTTTGTGCAACAGGTTGTTGAATGTTGCTTTGATTATTGTTAATTTGTTCTGTTTCCATAGCCAAATCATATATATATATATAATCAAAGTATAAAGTATAAAATGGGCTGATATAGTCATAATATCTGGAAATAAATGCAAATTATTTCACATTACATAAATCATAATTAAATTACTTTGCCTTGCAGTAAATGTATATATGCTAAAAATAGTTACACTAATTTAGTTTTTAATCATTATTAATTCATTTTGTGCAAAAATCATTATGCTACACTTTTATGTGTTGCTTTAATCATTTGCAGTTTATAAATTCATTATTAATGCTAAGTTGTTTAGTCATTTTATCTTTAAGAAAGAAGCATCAGCAAATTTGCTGATGTCTGCTTTTGTCCTAAAGTATTATTGGTTTTGATATGGTGCAAATGTTTTAGCAATTCAATTTCTGCTTTTTGTCAAGTATTTTTTTATAAAAGAAAAACACTTTTTGATAAATGATTATTAATCTGCGCATAAGACTTACAAAAAACAGGCATTGTATAAATGCCTAGTCATAACAATATTTGTGTAAAACTATCAGAATAAACCTCTTGTTGGTTTTTCAATAACTGGAAGATTAGGGTGATAATGTTTATTGTTATAAAGTGGTGATCCATTGCATCAGTCATTATATGCAGTAACTCTGCTTATATCTCAATTACTTAAATTTTTGTTAAAGCTTCTAGCATCATAGAATATATATGAAATATTCTCAACTCTAGTTGTGTTTCAACCACTTATGTTACTATTAAAATTTATAGCACTGAGAAACATACTATTCATATCTACAACGCTAGAAACATTTCATTTTGAAATATCGCCATTAAATGACGTGCTGTTGTTGAACATTGATTCCATATTAGTCACAAATTGAGTATCCCAAAAAGAAATATCTTGGTCAAATGTAACAGCTTTTGCAAACATAAAACTCATATCAGTTACATATCTAACATCCCGAAATATCTCACTGTTGAATGATTTTGCGCCATTAAACATAAAACTCATATTAGTTACATCAGAAGTCTCTCATTTTAATAATGGTTGATTAAATGCAGAGGCGTTTTTAAACATTTTCCTCATACTTTTAACTTTTGATACGTCATTAAAAATTAAATTATTAAATCTTTCAGCATCCTCAAACATACTTTCCATAGTTTTAACATTAGTAGTGTTTAAACGACTTAAATCTGCATTAAAGAATCTAGCTCCTTTAAACATAGCAGTCATATTTGTTACATTTTTTTGTATCATCAAATAATGAACTATTAAAATTAGTTGCACCATGAAACATGTGGCTCATATCAGTAACATTAGCTACATTTCAAGCCCTATATGATTTATTGTTTCGATTAGTTAATTTTGTTATAAGTGGTTTGTTAAAATTTGAAGCACCTTTAAACATACCATGCATAGTTGTTACATTTGATGTATCTCAGTCACTAATATCGTAGTTAAATCCCTTTGCATTAAGAAAAACATGTTTCATATTTTTGATATTTGATGTACCTCATGACTCAATGCCAGGAATTTGAATCCTAGTTGCACCAACAAAAGCATTTTCTAAGCTAGTTATTTCCTTTGGCAATTCTTTTGGCACTCTACTTACATCTTCTTTAAATTGTGATATTTGAATTTCTCCATTTTGGTTTTTAAAATATCCAATTTGTATACACTCGTTGCCATCATAAATTGCTTTTTGTATTGATTTGTCAACATTAGCAGAATTACTATTGCTTCTACCTGTTCATCTGCTAAAAAAATCAAAATTATTGAAACAAGATACCGCACTAAGAGATACGCTAGAAGTTAATAACAAGCCTAAACCCACAAAAGATTTTTTTAATTTATTCATAAATAGCACACCTACCTAAATGAAATTATATTATATTTTTCATCATAAGCCTTTTGACTCTTTATGTCTATTTGATAGTTTAATTGGATTATCAAATAATTAACTATCAAGTCAACCATACTTGATATATCATTATCCAAATGAAACTCATCAAAGCACTGATAGTATTTTGCTCTATTTGTATAATGAATATCAGTAGGTTGAAGGTTATTTTGCATTAATTGATGGTTAAGTAACAGTCTACCTGTTCTACCATTACCATCAATAAAAGGATGAATAGATTCAAAGTCCAAATGGAATTTAGCTATTTTCACAATTACATTTTCATTCGAATTATTATACTCATCCAGAAGCTGTTTAATTTTCGATTCAATTAAGAAGGGCGATACTGGTTTGTGTTTCGCTCCTAAAATTGAAACTTGCATATTTCTATATCTACCAGCACCAACTCTCTTATTTGCAAGAACTAAAAATGAATATCTTTTATTCTTTTTTCAGTTGTTGCTTCACTGCTATAAACTAGCTCAAAAATATAATCAAGGGCTTGTTTATGACCTATAGCATCCAAATGGTATTTTAATGGCTTAGTGTCAATTGTTATTCCTTGAAGAACTAGAGAAGTTTCTCTTAGTATTAGTGTGCTACCCTCAATAGCATTAGAATTAAATGTGTTTTCTATTGAAAAATTATTTAAGAATCTATTCTTTTCAGAGGACTAAGTGCACGAAGTGAGTTTAACTTCTTTAATTTTTGACCAACAACACCCGGCAAGTTTTTGTTAGATAGTTCATAAGGGCTTTAATTATACATTGGAATTTCATACTCATTATTTTTGTTTAGTGTTGCTCCAAATACTTTATTTTCGCTTAAAAGTTTGAGCAATGCATCTTTTGCAATATTTCACTTTTTACTAGCTTCATCTATTGAAATATACATAAAGCCCCTTATTCTTTTTTTAGCTAAAATTAGTTTGTTTAATTGACAAATAATGCTGTAAAACACCTTTATAAGTAGTTTAATCACCGCTCATAATTATCTTGTTTTAGCATATTTTTTAGCTTAAAACAAGTATTTTGGGGATAAAATAGATTACTGATTCTAGGTATTTTTGTTAATGGCTTAATAGTGTGCTAAACTCTTGCAAAATCATAGTTAGATGTCTATAAAATAATTGTATCAGTTAAATTACATAATATTATGTGGTATGAAACAGGAAAATTATTTAAAAAATTCATACAAACTAAATATTGCATTTTTTGTTTTATGGTACAAATTTGAATATTTTTTAGCTAGCTAATTAAAAGCTAACAAAATTGCCATAAAAAAAATAAAAAATGAAGGAATTAATTTAATAATGAAGGTAAAGCTTAGAAATTTCATATCTATTAGTTCATTATCGTCATTATTGCTTATGCCGCTAGTTGCTGCATCTTGCAAGAAAAATGATAATGGCAATAACAATAAAGTAATAAGTGAAGGAAGCAATTCTAAACGCATGACCCCCCCCAATTTATCTAATGATGAAAATAAAAATGGCGGCGAATCAAGTAATGTAGAGGGAAATTTGCCTAACACTGATTTATCTGAAAAATCAGATACAATGAATAAAGAATTCAAACTTGAAGAAAAAGATATTAATAATGAACTTAATAATTCAGAAATACCTAGCGATCAACCTATAGAAAGCAATAATTCAAGAGCAACTTATTCTGATGATGAAGTTAGACGAAATGCTGAAGCAGAAGCAAGAAAATTAGAAGAGGCAAAGAAAAAACAACAAGAAGAAGAGAGAAAGTTAAAAGAAGCAGAAGATAAAAAGAATGTTGTTGAAATTCAAAAGATAGTCGAAGAGCAAAAAGACGCTTTTGGATCATTTCATTCACAAAAAGATTTTGTAGATCAAATAAACGTTTATGCAAAGGATAAAAAAATTAGTGGACTAACTTTACAAAATGAGGAAGATGGTAACAAGAGTTTAGCTGTTGATACAGATGGTGGTAAGAAAAATAAAATCAAATTACAGTTAGGATCTCAAAAATTTGAAGTAAATTTAGGCATTGTGTTAAAAGATGCTGTAATAACAAAGTTTTATTATGAAGACAATCATCAGCAAGGCCAAGTTATGAATAATCTCTTGAAAGCTAATGGTGATTCAATAATAAATAAAACATGAACTAATTATAAAAATGGTAAAAACATTGTAATTAAGCAATTAGGATATCATAGAGATCATACTGGAATTAAACTTACTGTTGTACCTCATTACACTTCAAAAGTTCCAAAGCATTTGCCGCTAAAGATTAGTTCTATTAATTTATCATTCTATAATCTTGAATCTTTAAAAATTGATAATATCAATGAATGAGATTTATCAAATGTTCAAAATGCCGGACAAGCATTTTTAAATGCGAAACATTTTAGTCAGGATCTAAGTCAGTGGAAACTAAAGAGCGGCGCCAATACTCAAAAAATATTTGAAAAAGCAAATAAAATGAATGAGCATTTAGACAAAATAGCTAAGACATGAAACGTTGAAGTTTCAAAACTAAAATAGCTATAAAACAGGCATGAAAGTAAAGGCAACAAAAATAGAATCAGCACTACAGAAAACTATTTGCTGATTCTTTTTTATTGCTTTAAACTATTTTCTAGCACACTCACAAGATTTTTAAACAAGATTGTTGTGCTAGCAAGAAAATATCTAATTTTACTAGCATTTATATACTTTATTTTGCAGTTGCATAACAATACAAATAATGCTTCTGTTACTGTTTTATAAGCATTTTGGCGATTTAACAATTATTAAATTGCATCTTACCAGATGTCATATAAAACAGAAATTTATTATGTTTATATATCATCAAATTAAAAAAGTTATGATTTCTCATAGCAAATTGTTTGATAAAGTGCTTATTTATGATACCTATGCTTGGGGTCAATTTTTGTCAGCACAAAATAATTGTCTTTATTTAGATATCCGAATATTCTAAACGAATTATTGTCTTTCCCAAGGTGAATTTCGTTGACTTCTATATCTTGAGCTTCCATACGTCTATTTGCTAATGGTTTTGCATGCTTTCTCATATAGTTTTTTTCAACATCAGATATAGTCATTTTTCTTTTAAATATCTCATTAATGAAATTATGAAATTTACCTAACTCAGCAGCATTTAATGATTTGAAGTCAAATCCATTATCTAATTTATGTACTATTGCAAATCTGAAATATATGCTTTTTCAATCTGAAACTAAAGAAGACTTTAATCCATTGAGAGTTTTATTTGTTAATTTTTTACTCAAAACTAATCTCCTGAATAAATACTTTTATAGTAGTTTCTCATATCATCAGGACTGATTAATCTATTTGATGCTTCGAATTCTCCCAGACCCTTTCTTGCATTTTTTCATGGTTCTTCAGAATGTGAAACAGCTTCTAATTCATAGCCTGATTTATCACCATATGTAGTTCAAACTGCATCAAGAAGTTCTAAAACATTTTTGTCTAATTTGCTTTCATCAAAAGCTTTTTTCTCTATCTCATTTCAGCCATAATCCCTGTAGTCTTTTCATAATTCAGGAGAAACTGGCCCGTGAATTCAAGCTTGAAAGGCTGTGTCCTTTAATATACCATCATCAAGCAAAGCATAAGCTCAAGCTTCAGCATAATAAGTTAGTTTTTGAAGCTTTTTAGGAGTCATACTTTCTTTAGATAAAAATCAGCCAGATATATCTTTGTAGCTATATTTATTACGCATAGTTGCCTCCCTTATTCTTAAATTTTATCATAAGTTTGATTGGGCTGCGGATCAGTTGCAGGCTAAGAAAGAGAAAACTGATGAATTTAAACAAAAGGCAATTAAATTTACAAAAGACGATTAATAAAATGAAATATTATTAAGGAAAAGCTAGCACGAATAAGCTTACTTTTTATTCTTTTTGCATCCCGCAATTTGTTAATTATTTACATATTCCTTGGACTTAACAAAATTTAAATAAATCATATTTTTAGCATTTTTTTCTTGTGATATCTTTGCAAAAAAGTGTTTAATAACAAGCAAAAAAACTATCATTTAAATAATCAAGTTTTAATATATAATAGCAAATTATGAATAGAAGAAATAAGCATATTATGTTTTTAGGCTCGCTAATTACCTTAGGTTCAATTCCTTTTATTGCAGCAAAATGTAATGATGGAAGCACAAAGGAAGAATCTAAAAACAATGAGACAAGGCCAACTAATTCATCAAGCAATCAGAACCAAAATAAAAATGGTGATACAAATGGTCAAGGGCAAGCTAAAAATGATAAAGATAATTTAGTAAACAACAACAATAATAATAATTCAAGCACAAATAGTAACAGCGAAACAACAAACCACAACAGTAATCCAACCCCCCTATCATAAAAAAGTAAAAGAGTTTCACGAGGAGGCAGCAAGTAGATTGACAAAAGAGTATTTTGATCTACTTTTGAGTCAAAAAGAGACTAATATGTCAGATTCAATGCAGAGTGATGAACCAGGAAAAAGTGACGATGTAATGAATGACACTGAAGAAAATAACTCAGAAGGCAAGAATAAAAAACCAAAGAAAAGCTTAATCTTTTATTTATGTCATTTAATAAATATGGCAACGACATTAAAAAGCATTTAGAGTCTGCAGAGACAATATTAATGATTAATAATGATTTAGATCCTTCATACAAAATTGTAAAGTATGAATTTAATAACATTAAATCATTATTGTCAAGCACAGGTTTCGAATCTAATTTTATTGATAGCTTGATTTCTGATCTTTTTGAATTTTACGACACATTATCTTTACTTGCGACTCCTAGTTATGCAAATAATAGTGACAAGCAAAAAGCTTCTGAACTATTCAAAAAAGTTAAATCAAAAATTGATGAAGCATACAAAAAAGCATTTAACAAGTAACAACCATTAATTTAAAATTTATTCTAGATATTTAGCAAAATAACACAGAAATGAGGACAGTATGAAAAGAATTAAAAAGTGTTATGTTAATTTAGCACTTGCCTGCTCATTTTCTAGTGTTTTTGCTAGTGCTAGCTGTATAGCAAAAGGAACAGACAGCAGTTCAAATGTTATTAACAACTCTGTTAATATTGTTAATAGCCTTACTCCATCATCTAATGAATTTAATGCTGAGCACAACACAGAAAATGCTGCTGAAAACAGGAATAGAAGTAAAGCGCCTTCAAATGACCAAAAGGCCTATGAAACAGCCACTCCTGTAAGTTCACAAATTATTTACAACAGTATAAATAGAACCATTTTAGGTCCTGAAGTAATTGATATTAGTAATATCCAAAGCATTTCTAGCGTTGAGTCTAGAGTTCCTGAATTGGACAGCTTTTATATAGAGCATACAAAGAAAGATTTTGTTGAAAAGGAGCTCAGTGAAAGCCAAATTGAATCAATGATTTTAAACTATGGAGTTTCTCCTAATTTTTACTCGCATCCTAAATACACTATTGATGCTCAAAATATTAGGTTAGATTCTAATGGTGCTCAAACTATCAAATTAAATTTAATTGATTCAAAAACCAAGGAAAAAGTAACTGATGATGTGCAGTGATATCAAAGAAATTGATATGCAACTAAGGAGGTTGCTAAAGCTGGTGAAGATGTTAGTGATGGCAAGTTAACTCTTACTTCTGACGGAAATATTAAAGGCAAAAGTCATACCAAAAATGACTTTGGCAAGGTTCAGGTCTGAGCTCATTATAAAGGTTATCTTTATTCAACAATGGTGGACGTTGATTCAGTTGATCTTACTAAAAGTATTAGTGAAAATGCGCAAGCTAGAGCAAGAGCTAAAGATATTGCTAAAGAGTGACAAGGCTTGCCAACTTTAGAAAAAATCACTGAAGCATATAAATGAATGACTAAAAATGTTAAATATGATTATTCTCAAACAAACTTAGTAGATGATCAAAGTGCTTATTCAGCACTTGTTAAATTAAGCACTGTATGTACTGGTTATGCAAAAGGATTTAAAATGATAATGGACGAGCTAGGTGTGCCTTGCAAATTCATTTCAGGAACTGCTGATTACGGTACATTAACTGGTCATATAACTAATCATGCTTGGAACTTAGTCGAAGTTGATGGCGTTTGATACCATGTGGATGCTACTTCGGATAGAGCTGAAAAAGAGAATGAAGGTAAGTTCAACTTTTTCATGATGAATGATGATGACTTTATTAAAGCAAGTATTTTTAACCGTGGCATTGTGAAAACTGGCGAGCGTTTTAGAAACTTAAAAATAAGTAACTATGTAAATAGCAAAGATGATATTTTAGTTTCAATTGACAGGCAGCTTGGAGGCATGGACAAATTACCTAGTTCAATCAAATTCAATGTAGCACCAAGTTCATATAAAAATGTCCTAGAAGCCTTTAAAACAGCCGAATTGGAATTAAATGAGACTAGACCCACAGCTAAAATTACTCACCCATATGTTACATATGATGAAATAACTTATTATTTTAATCAACCGTCAAAACAGATTGAACTTAAAAATGTTAATGCTAGTGTTAAAAAACACACACTAAGTAATAAAGAATTAGGCCAATATGCACTTAAAGTCAAAATTAATAATTCCGACAATAACATAGATTTAAAACCAGGCAATTTTATTGTTAAAAATGCCTATGTTAAGGAAGCTATAAAAGATAATGATGGCTACACTCTAATCCTAGATCATTTTAGTAAATATGGCGATGTCGAAGTTGAGCTAGAAGACATTAAAAAACTTGGATTTAAATTTGATATTAGCAACAAAAAAGTTAACTTTAATGTAATAAAAAATCAAAAGCCTGCTGCAACCATAAATGCTGTTGGAGAAAACAGAATTAAAGTTTCTGGCGTTAACAGCAATATGGAATACAGAAATAATTCAAATGAGTGAAAAAGTTTTGAGCACGATAACCAAGTGTTAGACAAAGTATTTCTAGGTAATTTTTCTATAAGAGTTAAAAACACAAATAACAGTCTAGAATCTGATATTCAAGATTTTGTAATAACAAAAGGCAGGGATTTAGATAAGATTGTTAAAAAATATAACTCTAATATGTTAATTGGTGTTGATAGCACTATGGAATACAGACTTAAAGATGCTACTGAATGAACTCCAATAACTACTACTAAACTAACTTTAAATCCAGGCGAATATTTGGTCAGAGTAGCACCAAATAATAACGAGTTAGCATCAGAAGCACTTAAAGTTGTAATTAGTTAATTTGCAAAGCAAGGGAGACCTTGCTTTTTTAGCCTGTTTTATAGATATTTAAGTCAAATTGCATGTTGAAATATTTTTTGGCTATACAGCATCATAAGTAATAATTGACTAGCATTTAATTAACAAAAAAGGAGACAAACTCTCCCTATAGCTCTATAAAACAGGCAAATAATTAATTTGTGTGTTTTTCAAAAAATTCAATTATTCCATTTTCAGTTGAAGAGCAAACAACATAATTCGCTGCATTTTCGGCTTCCAATGAACTTGATTTTAATACACAAGAGTAGGCAACTTTTTCAAAAGCAGGAATATCATTAGCAGCATCGCCAAACATTATTGAATTTTTTGAAATGTCTTCATGATTTAAGTAATTATTCTTAAATCATTCAATTGCAGTTCCTTTATCTGAGCCTTTAGGCATAACATCCAGGCAAGCTTTTTGTGATCTTACTGTATAAATTTCATCTGAAATTGATTCTATTTCTTGTTTAAGTGTTTCAAGTTGGCTTTCAGTTAAAGTATCAATTAAAAGCAAGAACTTAATAACTGGTTTTTCTAACTTTAATTGATTTACAGGATCATTTATTTCTGTGAACTTAGCACTAAATTCATTTTTAGGATAAACCACTTTTTCAAATCATGGATGCTTAAATTTTTGCACTCCAATCATTTCATCATCAAGGTATATTAAAAATGCAATTTCATATTTAAGTATTAAATTTAGCAACTTCAAGCTAGTTTCCATACTCATTGGATTTTGGTATAACACTTTTTTAGACTCAAAATCATAAACTAGTGCACCATTTAGACCTAAAAATGGTGTTTTTAAATCTAATTGTTTATAAAACTTTTGCGCCATATATCATGGGCGCCCTGTGTTTATAATGACTTGGTGATTTTTACTTAATTCTCTTATTTTATTTGTAACTTCATCTGTTATTAATTTGTCCTTGGTTAGCAAGGTTCCATCAAGGTCAAAGAAAATGTACTTTATATTATTAAGATTAATTTTACTCATAGTTTACTCCTAGGGTAGCAGTAATATAATTTTATTTAATTTTGAGCCCTTAGACTTATAGGAAGAAGGTGAGTGTCATATTATGTGGAATGTTTCCACACAATTTTATTTGCTTCATATTTGAATTTGGAAAAAACTTTTAATAATAAAGCAATTGTTTCGCTTATTTATTTATTATAAGCAGTCAACTAGCAAAATTTAAAAACTAAAGGATAAAAAATTGGAAGTTTCTTCCAATATTCACATATTTTGCAATTTTGCATAATGTAAAATTCTTATGTAATGGTTTTGTGTTAATTCTGCCATTATTAAAAGGCATAAGCCTAAAAGCAAAATAGGAGATTTATGGCAAAAGATAAATTTGTTAGAACAGTTCTTGGCGATGTTCCAGCAGAATCAATTGGAATAACAGACTGTCATGATCATTTAATTAAAAATGGTGGCCCAGAAATGCATGAGCATCCTGACTTTTTAATGATCGATGTTGAAGCAGCTAAGAAAGAAGTACAAGAGTACGTTGACCATGGTGGTAAAACAATTGTTACAATGGATCCGCCTAATGTTGGTAGAGATGTTTATAGAATGCTTGAAATTGCTGAAGCATTTAAAGGCAAAGCTAACATTGTGATGTCAACAGGTTTTCATAAAGCTGCTTTTTATGACAAATATAGTTCATGACTAGCATGTGTGCCAACTGATGACATTGTTAAGATGATGGTTGCTGAAGTTGAAGAAGGTATGGACGAATATAACTATAATGGACCTGTTGTTAAGCGTTCAAAAGCTAAAGCAGGTATCATTAAAGCCGGTACAGGCTATGCAGCAATCGATAGACTTGAATTAAAAGCTCTTGAAGTTGCAGCTAGAACCAGCATTACAACTGGTTGTCCAATTCTAGTTCATACTCAATTAGGTACAATGGCACTTGAAGTAGCACAACATTTAATTGGCTTTGGTGCTAATCCTAGAAAAATTCAGCTTTCACACTTAAATAAGAATCCTGACAGATATTACTATGAAAAAATAATTAAAGAAACAGGCGTAACTATTTGTTTTGATGGACCAGACAGAGTTAAGTACTACCCTGATTCATTATTAGCAGATCATATTAAATATTTAGTAGATAAAGGCTTACAAAAACATATTACTTTAAGTCTAGACGCTGGTAGAATTCTATACCAAAGAAACTATGGCTTAACTAAAGGTAAGGAAACATTTGGTCTTTCATACTTATTTGAAAGATTTATTCCATTACTTAAGCAAGTAGGTGTTTCACAGGAAGCTATTGATGATATTTTAATTAATAACCCACGTGAAATACTTGCTTTTGATGAACCTAGAGTTTATGACGCTTCTAAGGTTTCAAGTGAAGTTGTGCAATTAAAAAAGGATCTTAAATTATTGTAATAATTTAACTAATATCCCTATAAAACAGTCATAAAAATAAATAGGAAATAGAAATGCAAGAAACATCAAATAAAAGCAAAAAGCCTTTTAATTGAAAAGTTTTAGTTGGCGTTCTTGTGGCTATTTTAATTGTTCTAGCAATTTATGTTGGAGCATTAGCGGCCAAACAATGAGACTTTAAAGCAGGTACTTTATTCTTTATTAAAGATATTATGCTTAACAACTTTTTAGGAATTAATGCAATTCTTATTGGTTTGTTAGTTTTCATTGGTTATTTAATTCTTGGAAGAGGATTTTCAGGAATCGTCATTGGAACAATGAAGGCAATAATTGGAGTTTTACTACTTCAAATAGGATCGGGAGCATTAGTTGGTTTAGCTAAACCAATCTTTGCTGCCTTTCAAAAATTTAGTGGAACAAGTGTTATTCCGCTAGATACATATTCAGGACAAGTTTCAGCAGGTAAATTTTTAGATGCAGTTGGCAACGGATTTTCATCATGAGTGTCATATGCCTTAATTATAGGTTTATTTGTCAACATTATCCTTATCGCATTAAGAAAATGAACTAATGTTCATTCACTAATGATTACTGGACATGTTATGTTCCAACAAGCAGCAGTTGTAGTGCCAATTGTATTCTTATTAATGTTTTCAAAGGATGCTGGCTTAATTGATGATAAAGAAATTGTGTCATTAGGCGCACAGCTAGGAACAATAATATTCTCAGGCCTATTATTAGGTACTTACTGAGGAGTTGCCTCATCAGCCACAATTAAGGGAACTGATGCAGTTACTCAAAATGCTGGTTTTGCTGTTGGTCACCAACAAATGTTTGGTGTGGCTATAGCATACAAAATTGGAAAATATTTTGGTAAAGCAGAACAGTCTTCAGAAAATAGAAAAATGCCTAAAGGATTAAAGGTTTTTGAAGATAACATTTTTACACAAGCGATGCTAATTTTATTAGTATTCTTGATCTTAATTTTAATTATTCAATTTGCACCAGGTCTTGACGAATCAGTCAGATTTGCAGGCAAAGACGGATTAGTAACAAAAGAATATAACTCATGAAAAGTAGGGGGTGGCAGTGCCTTTTGAGTTGTGCAATTAATTCTTGGTTCGTTCCAATTAGTTTCTGCTATTATTGCTATTCAAACTGGTGTTAGAATGTTTGTTTCTGAATTGCAACAATCATTCCAAGGTATTAGTGACAAATTAGTGCCAGGTGCATTAGTTGCTGTCGATGTAGCTGCTACATATGGTTTTTCACCTAACTCAGTTACATTTGGATTTATCTCAGGTACAGTAGCTCAATTTGTTGGTGTTGCAGTAGTAATAGGATTATCTAGAATTCCTGGAAGCTTTAGTATTCCTATTGTAATTCCATTGTTTATTACATTGTTCTTTAACTCTGGATCAATTGGTGTATTTGCAAATGCTTCAGGTGGCTACAAAGCTACATTGGCAGTGCCAGCAATCTTTGGTTTTCTAGAAATAATCATTATTGCTTTAGGTCTTGGAATGGTTAACAGTTTTGGTCTTAAATCAAGCGGATTAGTAGTTTCAGCCACATTAGACAAAGAATCAATTGACTATTTAACACATGGTCCATTCTTTACTGGATTTAATGGTATGTTTGACTGAAACTTCATATTTGGTTTACTAATGATTATTGGTGGTGGTCATCCAATTGCAGCTTACATTGTCTTCCCACTTTATTTAGTTGGAATGCTAGTATTAGCACAAATAATTGATACCGCAAGACAACATAAGCCAACTTCATTACAAAAATTGTTTAAAATCAAACCTACATTACTAGAGCAACCAGTTGCTGAAGAAGCAGCAACACAAAATGCTTAATTAAAAATCGAACTAATAAAGGTCTCCTTTATTAGTTATTTTATAGGGATATACTTTTGGATATAATTTGAATAATTATAAAAAGTAAAAAAAGAGGTAAATATGAAAGTTCTCTGCCTTTGCGGTTCTGGAATGGGAACCAGCATGATTATTAAATTAAAAACTGAACAAGCAATGCGCGAATTAGGCATTCAAGGCTCAGTTGAAGCACTAGGCCTTGGAATGGGTAAGTCAGTTGCTAATAATTTTGATGTTATTTTATGCACCAACAACTTTGTTTCTGAAGTGGCTAATTCAAAAGCTTCAGTGCACGGACTTAAAAATGTTATGGACATTAACGAAATTAAAGCAGCATTTAAAGATGCATTAGCTAAAGGAATTAAATAATGTCAGCAAAGCTAAACTTATTAGACAATTTAGTTGCTAATGATTCAATTATTGTGGGCTATGAAGCAAAAGATTATAAAGATGCTATTCATAAGTCATGTGAGCCTTTAGTAGAAAAAGGCATTATTAACTATAACTATTATGATTCGATTTTAAAATCAACTGAAGCACATGGGCCATATTACATTTTAGTAGATGGCATTGCTATGCCGCATGCTTCAGCTACTGAAAATAGTGTTTTTTCAAATGGTTTTAGTTTGTTAACACTTAAAAAACCTATTATGTTTGCAAATGATCCAAGGGAAGTAAAAATCGTAATGACTTTAGCTGCTAAAGATGGTGAAACTCATACAGCAGTAGCTATTCCACAAATTATTGCCGTATTTGAAGATCCAGCTAACATTGACAAAATTGCTAATGCTAAGTCAAAAGATGAAGTAATCGAAATCATTAAAAGTGTTGATTACACAAAGTATATGAATTAAAACGGAGTGTACATTTTATGAAACCAATGCTACAAATTGCGCTTGATAATTTAACAATTAAAGATGCAATTAAGAGTGCAAAAAAAGTTGAAAAATATATAGATATTATTGAAGTTGGAACCATATTAATAGCATCAGAAGGCAAAAAAGCAATTAAGGCACTTAAGGAAGCTTTTCCAAATAAGATCATTGTTGCTGATGGCAAAATTGCTGATGCAGGAAAAGTATTTGGCAAGATGTTTTTTGAAAATGGAGCAGACTTTACCACCTGCATTTGCGCTGCTGAATTACCTACTATTACTGAAACAATGAATATTGCTAAAGAATATGGTGCTAATAAGGAAGTGCAAATAGAATTAACTTCAAATTTTACTTGAGAACAAGCTGATTTATGAGCAAAAGCAGGCGTGCCTCAAGTTGTATGGCATCGTTCAAGAGACAGTCAAGCTAGTGGCGTAAAATGAGGTAAAAAAGATATTGATGCAGTAAGTAAACTATCAAAAATGGGCTTCAAAGTTACTATAACTGGCGGCGTGGAGCTAGAAGATATTGAACTTTTTAAAGACATTCCAATTTATATTTTTATAGCAGGCAGATCATTACGTGATGCTGAAAATCCTGAATTAGCAGCAAAGGCTTTTAAAGATGAGTTTGCAAAATACTGAAGTTAAGAATAGATTAGTTGGCATCTATGAAAAAGCCATAAACAACAAATTTTCTCTTGAAGAAAAGATATTAATTGCTAAGGCAGCTGGCTATGATTTTATGGAATTTTCAGTTGACGAAAGCGATGAAAGATTAAACAGAATTTACTGAAATGATGAAGAGATTGCAGCAGTGCAAGAGTTATTAGTTAAGCACAAGTTTAACTTTAATTCAATGACACTTAGCGGACATAGAAAATATCCTTTTGGATCCAAAAATCATGAAACTAGAGCAAAAGCAATGGAGATTATGGAAAAAGCCATAATTCTTGCTAAGAAATTAGGAATAAGAACCGTGCAATTGGCTGGCTATGATGTATATTATGAAAAAGGCGATGAAGAAACAAGAAGCTTTTTTATCGAAGGTATTAAAAAGGCAGTTAAACTAGCTTCCAAGCATTCAGTTTGTCTAGCTTTTGAAATAATGGACACTCGTTTTATGGGAACAAACACAAGAGCTTTAACATATATAAATATGATTAATAGCCCATATTTGCAAATATATCCTGATTTAGGAAATATTTACCAATGAGCCAATAAAACAGACTTATACAACGAATTTGAAATTGCTAAAAATCACCTTGTGGCCTTTCATTTTAAAGACACAATTCCTGGCAAGTTTAGAGACACACCATTTGGCACAGGTACTGTTGATTTTCCCTATATGCTTAATATTTTGAAAAAATTAGAACTTAACCAGCCAATAATGATTGAAATGTGATCACTTAATAAGCCTGAAGAAAGCAAAGAAGAAGCGATTAAATATATTGCTGATGCATATGAGTTTTATAACAAGCAATGAGAGTTAGTTGGTGGAGATAATTAATATGAATCAAATTGACAAAAAATACAGTGATGAAATAGCCAAGCTTAAACAAGAAGTTTATGATGCCAATATGCTTTTAGTTAAATACAACCTTGTTATTCACACTTGAGGTAATGTTTCAGGAATAACTAAAGACAGAAAATATATGGTTATTAAGCCAAGCGGCGTTGATTATGCGACACTTAAGCCTGAAGATATGGTTATTACTGATATGGATAACAATGTGTATGATTCAAAATATAAGCCATCAAGTGATACACCAACTCATACATTGCTTTATAAAAATCATCCTGAAATTCAAGGTATTGTGCACACACATAGCACTAATGCAGTTGCTTTTGCACAAGCTGGCAAGGATATTCCTTGTTTTGGCACAACTCATGCCGACAATTTTTATGGACCTGTGCCTTGTGCTAGAGCATTAACTCCTGACGAAATTAATGGTGCCTATGAGCATAACACTGGGCTAGTTATTATTGAAACATTTAATAATAGAAAGTTTGATTGAAAAGCTACAAGTGCAACGCTAGTTAAAGAACATGGACCTTTTGTGTGATCATTTAAATCGCCTAAAGATGCAGTTGATTTAGCACTAACATTAGAAGAAGTTGCCAAAATGGCAATTAAGACCTTAATTATAAGTAATAATAGTGCTCCTGAAGCACAAAAAGCATTAGTAGAAAAACATTACAACCGTAAGCATGGCAAAAATGCTTATTACGGCCAAAAATAGGTATAAATGGAAACTAAATTAAAGACTTATCGAGTTAATTATGTTAATAATAATGCATATTGATATCAGCCATCAATATGAACTTTTTCTAGACGTTCATGAGCTTCATATCCATTTAAAGAAATTGAAAACTTAATAGACAAATTAGAACTTAATTACTACCCTGGTGGGATAATAGATCTTAATAATGACTCTAGACATAAAGTGTTTAATGCAGTCCAAAGACACTTAAAAACAGGCATATCTATCAATCCTAGTTCACTAAAAGACAAAGATAATTATTTAGTTTATGAAGTTGATGAAAATGTCAGAGTTATTTTAAATGATAAGTCTTTAAAACACTTAGCTAGAGGCTTAATATTTTGTGTCCCATTAGCCTATTTTAAAGCAATAAAAGAAAAAGAACAGCCAAATGAAAACCAAGTTTTAGACTTTGTTTATTCAAAAGGATTTTTTGAAATTTCTAAAACTAATAAATAAAAAATTAGAGCAGTGTTCTGAACGAAAATTACATTTTGTGATGCACTTTATCAATATTTGCTCATTCATCAATTAATGCAGAAGATTTTTTAAGCTTATTATAATTTTCATCATTATTATAAATTATTGCTTCAAACAAAATGTTACCAATTAGCATCTGAGAAACCCGTGAGCTAACTGGAACCAACAATGTATCGTTTTGGATTTTTTGGTACTGAATAATCACATCAAGATTTTTATTGATTTTATTATCATTTTTAGATGTAATAGCAATAATTTTAAGACCATTTTTATGAGCGTTTGAAATAACAAAATGGGACTCAGTTGACTTAAGATTGTTTGAAAAAACAATCAATGTATCATTAGAATCAGCATTAGCTAAAGCCGGAAAAAATATGTGAAAATCTGAGTTATAGACCACAGATTTTCCTATTTTTATCAAGTTAGCGACTAAGTCTAAACTTCTACGCTGACTTGAACCTGATCCATAGATTAAAACATTTCTACTGTTATTAATTAATTCTGCTGCTTTAATGCAATTTTCAGTAACACTCTCTTCATTGATGTTTTCAATAGCATACTTATATGAAGAGTAAATTACACTAAAAGGATTAGGTTCTTGGCCATTGTCATATTTAATTGGATACATGCGCTGAAAGTTAGAAAGCTTAATGTTTATTGATGCGATGAAGTTTCTGTAGTCTTTGAAATGATATTTTCTAACAAAACGGCTGACAGCTGCTTCTGATGAATTGGCCAATTTGGCTAATTCAGCTTGTGAGAGGTTAAATTCAGACTGCTCAAATGAGTTTATGAAGTCCAAAATATTTTTTTCACTTTTAGTTAAATAAATGTTTTCATCTAATATTGGTCTTTTAACATTATTTTTTTTCATTATTTAATTATAAACATTTAATTTTTTTAAAGTTGAGGTAACAATATGCATATCAAACGAATTGGAGCATCAAAAGGTATTGCGATTGCTAAAGCATTCAAGATTGAAGAGTTGCCTTTAGAAATTTTGAATAATTCAAAAGGTGCAGAATACGAAATTGAATTATTCAACAAAGCAGTAGAACAAATATCAGCAGATATTAAGCACACAATTAAAATGGCAAAAACTAACGAACAAAAAGAGATTTTTGGTGCTCACTTACTACTAGCTCAAGATCCAGCAGCTGCTGAAGATATTAAAAGTGCTATTAAAAATGAAAATAAGTCTGCTATTTATGCAACTAATGAATATTTTAATAACATGGCAGCAGTTTTTGATTCAATGGACGATGCTTATATGAAAGAAAGAGCAGCTGATATTAGAGATATATTAAAGAAATTTTTATATTTCTTTAATGGCATCAAGGAGCCAAATTTAAGTGCAATTGATAGCGAAGTTATCATTGTGGCCAAAGACCTAAGCCCCTCTCAAATAGTTCAATTGGACAAAAAATATGTCAAAGGTTTTGTAACTAATATTGGTGGTACAACTTCACATACTGCAATTATGGCTAGAAGTATGAATATCCCTAGCGTTGTTGGAACCGAAAATGTTTTAGAAAATGTAAATAATGATGATTTAATAGCCTTAAATGGCTCAAATGGCACTGTAATTATTAATCCAAGTGATGCAGAATTAAAAGAGTGTCAAAAACTACTTGATGAATATAATACTTATTTAGTTGAAGTCATGTCTTTAATTGGCAAACCTTCAAGAACTAAAGATAATCATAAAGTAGAAATAGCAGCAAACATTGGCGGCATTAAAGACGTTAATTCTGTTTTAGAAAATGATGCTGAAGCAGTTGGCTTGTTTAGAACTGAATTTCTTTACATGGACAATGATCACTGACCAACTGAAGAAGAGCAATTTGAAGCTTATAAAGCAGTTGCAGAGGCAATGCAAGGCAAAAAAGTAATAATTAGAACGCTTGACATTGGCGGTGACAAGACTTTACAATATTTTAAGTTTCCTGAAGAAATGAATCCATTCCTTGGATATCGTGGAATTCGTTTATGTTTAGTTCCTAAACATAAAGAAGTATTTATGGCGCAATTAAGAGCAATTATTAGAGCAAGTGAGTTTGGCAAAGTAGCTATTATGTTTCCAATGATCACTTGTGTAGATGAGTTTATTGAAGCTAAGAAAATTTACTTAGAAGCCTATGAACAAGTCAAATTGGAAAATAATAAGATTGCTAGAGAAGAAGAAATTGAAGTCGGCTTAATGATGGAAACACCTGCAGCAGCTGTGTTATCTGATCAATTTTGCAAATATGCAGACTTTGTGTCAATAGGGACTAATGACTTAATTCAGTACTCAATGGCTACTGACAGGATGAATGAAAGCATATCATACTTATACCAACCACTAAATCCATCTATATTAAGATTAGTTAAATATGTAATTGATGCAGCACATAAACATGGTAAATGAGCTGGTATGTGTGGTGAGATGGCTGGCGATCCTGAAGCAGTTCCATTATTGCTAGGCCTAGAACTAGACGAGTTTTCTGTTGGAGCTGGCAGCATTTTAAGAACAAGAAAAATAATTAACTCGCTTTCATTTAAAGAAATGCAAGAATTAGCTGAAAAAGCACTTAAGTGCGAAAACGAACTAGAAGTTAAAGAAGTTTTAAAAGCTTACTTAAAGTAAGTGAATTTAGAGACTTAAAAATGAAGCAGGACACTTCATTTTTAATTATGTATTTTCACTTATATGCCTATAAAACAGGCATTTAGCTAATTTACAAGAATAAATGTTAATGATAAGGACACTAAAGCAATTAGAACAATAGGGAAGACTATTTTGTAGTAAGTTGACTGTGTTTTTATTCTGCCATCAGCCAAATTAGCAGCCAATAATTTATAGTTTTTGTTTTTCTTGCGATAATGGTCAATTCTTTTCTCACCTATATAAACTAGCACTAGAATTATTGCTGAAACAAGTGTTCCGATAACAACAAAACCTAAAGTATTTAAGGCAGTCATTATTGAAGAGTTAGCAAAAGCAATTGCCCCATCATATGATGTTGATCGAATCGATTCTCTAATTAATACTTTATATAAATAATCGGCCGTACCAGTACCACCAGGAGTAAATGAAATCGAGTTAGCCACTCTAATCATTGTATTTTGAATAGTAAGATTTCAATAATAGCCATGAGGCACATCTGGTTTTATAATACCAAGTGCTTGTGCTTGAAATGCGTTGAATGTTAGAAGTGAAGGTACAAATTTAAGCAATACTAATTCAAAAAGGTAATATGGATTTTTAAAAGTTTTTTTAATGCACTTATTTATATTAAAAAGTTCATATTCAAATTTAGCTTTTATTGCAAAGGAATCGTATGCTCTAATAAAAGGAGTAATTTCAATAATTGCAATTAGTGTTTTAAGTGCAAATCGTTGTAATTTTTTATTAAGAGTTATGACCAAAAGCAGTGTAGTTCAGCCTGTGTCGAAAATTAGGCCAAGTACAAGCATTACAATAAACGTAATAGAGTTAGGGTTTGAACCAACAAAAAAACTAGAAAATGTTTTAATACCAATAGGAACAAAAATGGCGGTTGAGATTATGTTACCAAGCTGTCAAATAAATGAGTTAACAACTATTGCTGACATCAATGAGGCTCTTGGGACATTACGTCTTCTTAAATATCAATATGTAGCTATGTCACCACCAATTGATTTAGGTGTAATTGTTTGCACAACAATGCCAATAATTGTGCCAACAAATATGCCTCTTCACTTAACTTTATCACCTTGAAGTGTTATGACTCTTTTGAAAATCAATGCCTGGAAAATTGATCATACAAATGTTCCAAGCGATAGGAAAACAAAGGAGGCTCTAGCAATATAACCTGCATTTGCTGGCCGTGCGAATTCAACAATATCATTTTTTACATAAAGCTTTTTATAAAATGCTTTAAATACTTCAGATGGCCCACCAGCACTAGTGCCAAATTCATCTTTAAGGTTATAAACAGAGTAGAAAAGGAAAATTATAATACCTATTAAAAACAGTGAGTAAGCAAGATATTTTACTACTGATTTAACAGAAAATTTGCTAATAGTATTTTCTTCTTTTAATTCAAGCAAACCTTCTAGCATTTCATTGTTTCTAACAACCATCATAGTTTCACCATTTTGTTCGCCACTTCTTTCTATTGTGTTGCAATAAAAAGATATTGCTTTTGCTTGCTGATTGTAATGAATGTAGGCATATTCACGGTTTCTAAAAGAAATTTTATATATTGAATTAGATTCAATATTGTTATCATTTTCAATTTTTTGTACTCTAGTTATTTGTAAGTTAGAACCAAATTTAGTGGCAGATTTTATTCTTTCAAAAAATCTTACTGCGCCGTTTAAGTCTATTTCATAAGTATGTATGGTTAAATGATGCCTTTTATATTTTTTATAAAGATCATCAAGAACTTCGAAAAGATCTTGATTTTTATGCTTTTTATAAAAGTTAATCATTCTAAGAACTTCTAATAAAAATAAATTTACATCAAAAGAATTAGTTAGCCTATTATTTGCAACAAATTCACTGCTACTTGTAAAAGCTAGAAGCAAGTTTATTTCAGGATTTTGAGCAACATATTTTCAAACATTAGATCTGTTGACAAACTCAAATACTTCAATATTATTTTCTAAGGCAATACTATGTGTTAGTGAGCCAGCAAAATAGTTTTTTGCTATAAAACTATTTTGCAACGTTTCTTTATTAAATTCAGGATCATCATTAATTAAAAAATTAAGGTATAGTGCCGCTATTTCATCAGGTTTAAAATACTTTAAAACTGATTTATGCTTAATTGAAAAATTAAGTCCAGTTCCTTCTTCATTGATAATAAAGTTAGCTTTAGAACGATGGCCAATGCCTTTTCAATTAATTCTTTGCAAATAATTATGATGGTTAGCATAATAAAAATTTGCATTTTTTGCCCTGTTTACAGTAAAAAACGGCAAATTAAAGTATTTCAAATTGCTTGTAAAAAATTCTTTATTTAAAGCTCTAGAAACATCGATTCCAAATGGCAGTGAATTTTGATTTAGCAATTTATTTGCACTATATCTTTTATGAACTTGCTCTAAATATGCATCGATAGCATCTGAGCAATCATAATTGTTGTTAAAAGCAGGCAAGTTAATGTTTAAATAATCAACTTTATTAATATAGTCAACTATTTTTTGCATATCGCTTTTTGAAAAAGCTGAACCATTTGAATAGTTAAACAAAATCTGAGCTCTTTTTTGATTTCCTAACGGATTTTGAAAAGAAATAACAATTTCGCATTTTTCTTCTGATGCTATAAATTGCTTGTAAACAGTTGGTATAGTTGCAAAATCATTAGCCCTAATAACTGTAATTTTTTCACTTTTAAGCTCACTGGCAAATATGTCTAAAAGTAAGTTAGATGAATCAGAATTATCAGACGAAAGCAGAACTTTTTTAGTTTTGCTATTAATTAAAAAATTATTATAAAAAGCCTTAGCAATGGCAACAGTAGTATACTCGTTTAAGTAAATTGTTCCCATATCTAAATCTGCTGTAATTTTATTACCAACTGTTTGAATATTTCCTGAAAAAGCATCATTAATTCAATCGGGTGATTTATTGTAACTTGGCTTTCAAATATTATAAAAAGAATTATTGCTCAATGAGCGTTCTTTGACTCACTTGTTGTGAATGGGATTCAAACTCATAAAGCTCCTTTAGCAATAATGGTCTATAACTTCTAAAATTATATTAAATAATTTATTAAAATTATGCTATGAAGATTTTATTAGCAGGGACTCCTGAATTTGCTGTCCCAATTTTTGAAAAAATTATAAACAATTTCACAGTTGTAGGAATTGTGAGCCAACCTGACAAACCAAATCAAAGAGGGAGAGTTTTAACCAGTACGCCAACTAAAGCATTAGCGCAAAAATATAATATTAGGTGTTTTCAACCTGAAAAAATAGGACAAATTGCTGATGAATTAAGAGCTTTAGATTATGACTATTTAGTAACAGCTGCTTTTGGTCAGTTGATACCTACTTCAGTTTTGCAAATAGCTAAAAAACTAAACTTAAATGTTCATGGTTCAATATTGCCTAAATACCGTGGGGCTGCTCCGGTTCAGCATGCTTTATTAAATAATGACAAAACAACTGGTGTGTCACTTATGGAGATGGTAAAAGCGATGGACGCAGGTGATGTTTTTGCAAAAATAGAGTTTGAAATTAGTGAAACTGATGTTGCTTCTTCGCTTTTAAAGAAAATAAGCCTACTTACAGCCGATCATATCGTTGAGTGACTTAATAAAATTGATAAAGGCGAGCTTGCAAGAGAAGTGCAAGACAAATCAAAAGTCACTTTTAGTCCTAAATTAAATAAAGAAGATGCTGAGATAACTAAGGACTTCACTTGCGATCAAGCAATAAGCAAAATAAGAGCATATGAATATAACCCGGGAGCATTTGCTTATATTAATGGCAAGAGAGTTAAATTATTTTTTGCAATTAAAAAGGTGGTAAAAGCAGGAATTAAGCTTGAGCTCTCTGACGGAGTTATTTATGCAGTTGACTATCAATTTGATAGTAAAAAAAGAGTTAAGATAAATTACTAAAACACCTATAAAACAGGTATAAAAATAAAAAGCCGGTTTGGCTTTTTTTATCTCTTAATTTCTTTAAGACGAGCTGATTTACCAGCACGGTTTTTCATGTAGTAAAGTTTTGCTCTTCTAACTTTGTTAGATCTAACAACTTCAATTGCTGAAATTAGTGGTGAGTGTAGTGGGAAAGTTCTATTAACACCGATTCCGAAAGATATTTTTCTAACTGTAAAAGTTTCTCTGGTACCTGATTCTTTTTTGCTAATTACTAAACCTTCAAAAATTTGGATACGTTCTTTTCCGCCTTCACGAATACGAACATGAACTCTAACATTGTCTCCAACACGAAATTCTGGGAAATCTGTACGTAATTGACTAGCTTCTACTAATTCGATTAATTTATTTCTCATGATTAATCCTTTCAATAATATCTGGACGATTTTTTAATGTCTTTTTATATTTAGCTTCTTTCCTTCACTTTTCAATTTCAGCATGATTGCCATTTAAAAGAACATCAGGTACAGACATTCCTTTATATTCACGTGGACGTGTATATTGTGGATAGTCTAGTAAGCCATCGCCTTCAAATGATTCATATTCGTGGCTTTCTTTTCTAATGACATTATCAATGAGCCTAATTATTGAATCAGCCATTACCATAGAAGGCAATTCACCACCAGTAAGCACATAATCACCAATTGATAATTCTTCATCAACTAGTTCAGTTACACGTTCGTCAAATCCTTCATATCTGCCTGAAATAAAGGTAATTTGGTCAAATTTAGATAACTCGCGTGCTTTTTGTTGGTTAAAGACCTTTCCTTGCGGTGAAACCAAAATTTTATATCCGCCTCTGCTTTCTAATGAATCTAAAGCTCTATCGATTGGCTCAATTTGTAAAAGCATACCTTGACCACCGCCATAAGTTTCGTCATCTACTTTATGATGTTTATCTAAACTAAACAATCTAAAGTCAACGATATTTATGTCAATAAGCTTATTTTCTATTGCCTTTGCAATAATCGATTCTTCAGTAAAAGGGGAAAAATAGTTAGGAAAAAGCGTTAAAAAATTAATCTTCATAAATTATTTTGATGCTTGTTTAGCAGCAACTTTTTCACTTTTTAGTACAGAATTGATTTTTTCGTTAAGTTTTTGAGTTTTGAAAAGGTTGTAAACAGTTTGTGTTAGTTGTGCACCATTTTTAATTCATTGAATAGCAGCTTCTTCATTGATTCTAAGAGCTTTTGAGTGAGGGTTGTATTCACCAATAGCTTCTATAAATCTTCCATCACGTGGAGCACGAGCATCTGCTACTACAATTTTGTAGCAAGCGTTAAACTTGCTTCCTAGACGTTTAAGTCTAATTTTAACCATAGTTAAGCTCCTTTATAAATATTTTGGGTGTCAAGCACTACTACTTGACAGGGTTAGTAATTTAATTTTAAAACAATAATAAAAAAATGCAAGCGAAAAAGTTGAATTTTGCCTGCATTTTATTTTCTAATTATTTTGCTTTTGAAACAATGAATTTGTTTGCAAAAACAGTTATTTCATATTCATTATTTTTGTGGAGTGAGCCTTCAATTATTTGGTAAGCTAGCATACTTTCGATATTATTTTGAATATATCTTTTAATTGGACGAGCGCCAAAGTTCTCATCATAAGCATTTTTAGCAATGTGTTCAACTAATTTAGGTGAATACTTTAGTGTAATTTCCTTAGTTTCAAAAATTCTTTTAATTAATTTTTGCAGTTCTAAAATTACAATTTGTTGAATATCATATTCACTTAGGTGGTTAAATTTAACAATTTCATCAATTCTGTTTATAAACTCAGGGCTTAAAAATTTAAGTAACTCAGCTTTTAAGCCAGGAACTTGATCTAAAGCTTCGTTTAGTTCAATGTTTGAAGCAATATTAGAAGTCATGATAATGATTAAGTTTCTACAGTTTATGACTCTTCCAGTTGAATCGGTAAAGGCACCATTATCAAGAATTTGTAATAAGATGTTCAAAACGTTTCTGTCAGCTTTTTCAATTTCATCAAAAAGCAAGATAGTATATGGATTTTTTCTAATATTTTCAGCAAGTGATCCACCTTGGTCAAAGCCAACATAACCTGGAGGAGCACCAATTATTTTAGATACGCTGTGTTTTTCCATATATTCAGACATATCGAGTCTAATCATTTGTTTTTCACTATCAAATAAAGCAAATGCTAATGCTCTTGCTAATTCAGTTTTACCAACTCCGGTTGGCCCTGTGAATAGAAAACTTGCAAGCGGTCTGTTAGGATCGTTAATGTTCGCCTTCGCCCTTAAAACAGCCTTAGACACCAAATTGACTGCTTCATCTTGACCTTTAATTCTGGATTTTAATTCATTTTCAAGATTAAGTAATTTTTGCTTATCAGTTTCTAATAATTTAGTTACTGGAATCATTGTTCATTTTGAAACAATTCCCGCAATTTCTTCTGCTGTTACACTATTTTTAATTAAAGTTGATGCGCCTGAAGATATTTTTTCTTCTAATTCCTTTATTTTTTTCTCAATTTTTGGAACTTCTGAATATTCTAATCTTGAAGCATCTTCATATTTAGTTTCTCTTTTGTAAATGTTTATTTTGTATCATAAATCATCTAAATATTTTTTTAGTTTTGATAAGTCTTCTAATTCTTTTTTCTCATCATTTCACTTGTTTTGTAGCTTGCTTATTTTTTCATTAGCAGACTTAATCTCTTTTTCGAGTTCTAAGATTCTATTTTTATGCTTTTCTTTATCTTCTTCATTTAAAGCAATTTTCTCCATATTTAAGCGAGTTAATAACTGCTTTACTTTTTCCAATTCCTCTGGTTCATAGTTAATTTCGGTTTTTATAGTAGCAGCTGCTTCATCTACTAAATCAATAGCTTTATCAGGTAAGAATCTGTCTGAAATATAACGAGAACTTAACTTGGCAGCAGCTACTAAGGCGTCATCTTGAATTTTGACATTATGATAATTTTCAAATCTACTTTTAATTCCACGTAATATAGTAATAGTGTCATCAATTGAAGGTTCTAAAATGTCGACTTTTTGCATACGTCTTTCTAAGGCCGCATCTTTTTCAATATATTTTCTATATTCATTGTAGGTTGTTGCTCCAATTAAGTGCATTTTGCCTCTAGCCATTAATGGCTTAACAATGTTAGCAGCATCCATACCACCATCAGCATTTTTACCAGTGCCAACTAACATATGTATTTCATCAATGAAAACAATTATTTCGCCATTAGAATCTTCAATTTTTTTTAATACGTCTTTAAGCCTTTTTTCAAATTGGCCCTGAAACTGTGCACCAGCTATAAGACTTGTTAAGTCTAGTTCATAAACATCCTTATTTTTAAGGTTTTCAGGAACTTCTCCTTCAACTATTTTTCTAGCTAATCCTTCCACAATTGCAGTTTTACCAACACCTGGTTCACCTACTAAGACAGGATTATTTTTAGTTTTACGACTTAAAATACGAATTAATCTTCTAATTTCATCATCTCTATTTATAACTGGCTCTAATTCATGTTTAGCAGCTAAATCAGTTAAATTACGGCCATATATTTTAAGTGGATCATTTTCAGTATTTTTATTATTGTCTTGGATGTTATTAAATAAATCTTCAAAATTAAATTCCATAGCTTACCTCCACAACACTCTAACACAAATATTTTAGCACTTTAATTGCTAGAGTGCTAAAAAATTCAAGAATTTTGCCTTCTTGAATTTTTGCTATGTAGTTAAATTTGTCTAAAACACCTGTTTTATTAGCTTTCTGGTCAAATTAGTTTACCTTGAATTTTGTCATTTTCTTTGTTAATCTCAATAATTTCTAAAGTAACAACATCACCAGTCTTAACTAAATCTTTAGGGTGGGCAACGTAGTGAGTAGGGGTTTTCTTCATTTTTGAAATATGGATAAGCACTGCTTGCTTAATACCTATGTAAACAAAGATACCAAAGTCAGTAATATTTTGCACTGAGCCTTCTAAAATCATGCCAACTTTTAAATCTTTAAGATTTAAAATATCTTTTTTAAGCTTATAACCTTCTTTTTCATCTCTAATATCTTTAGTAGGATTTATTAAAGAATCAATAATTAATTTGACATCATATTCATTAGAGTTAAATTCAGCTGCTAAAGATTTAATATCAGCATTTTTAAGCACTTCAGTATTAATGTTTTCTAAATCTATGCCTAATTTATCAACAATTTTATTTGCCAATTCATATGATTCGGGATGGATGCTTGTTCTATCAAAAAAGTTATTTGAATCATGAATTCTTAAAAATCCAACTGCTTGTTCATAGGTATTTTCACCTAAAGATTTTACTTTTAATAATTCTTCACGGTTTCTGAATTTGCCTATTTTACTACGGTATTCGATAATATTTTGTACATGTTTATTATTTAAGCCAGAAACAAATTTTAATATTTCAGCTGATGCAGTGTTTAAGTCAACACCAACTAAGTTAACTGCTTTATCCACTTTAAATTCTAAAGCTTGTGAAAGCTCTTTTTGATTTACGTCATATTGATATTGTCCAACTCCAATAGATTTTGGATCAATTTTAATAAGTTCATTAAGGGGGTCTTGGAACCTTCTACCAATATTAATTGCGCTTCTTTCTTCGACATTTAAATCAGGGAATTCTTTAATAGCAATTTCAGAAGCTGAGTAAACTGAAGCACCAACTTCAGAAACTATTGCAAATTGCAAGTCAAGATCTTTGTGAGTCTTTTCTCTTTCTTTAATTACATTAGCAATAAATTGTTCAGTTTCTCTTGAAGCAGTACCATTACCTATAACAATGATGTTTATAGGGTATTTATCAAGAAATTTATTAATTGTTCTAGCAGCATTTTCGGTTCTTGATTGTGGGGGGTTAGGATACATTATGCCTTTTTCAATGAAGTTACCTTGTGGGTCTAAAATGGCTATTTTACAGCCATTAACGAATGCAGGGTCAATTGCAGCCACTCATTTATTTTTAACAGCAGGGAATAAGAGCATTGTTTCAACATTTTCAGCAAAAAGTTTAATTGCTTCGCTTTCAGCTCGAGCAAAAAGGCCAGATTTAATTTCTCTAATAATTGAAGGAAGAATTAATCTTTCTAAACTATCAATAATTGAAGCATGAATAATTTTGCCCGTTGTCTTTATTTTAAAGTACTTTTGGTTTAAATCATATGTTATTTTTGCTTGATTAAATTCTTCAATGTTGTAACTAATTATTTTCAAATTTTCAGCTCTAGAAATTGCTAATACTCTATGATTAGGAATTTTGCTTACTCTTTCCTTATGGTCATAATACATATGGAAAGTTTCTTTTTCATCCTCAGCATTTTTCTTCTTTTTCGTGATGATATAACCATAGTCATATATTTGTTTTTTGACCATTTCACGGTTAGCAACATCTTGTGACACTATCTGACTAATAATGTATTGAGCTTGTTCAATAGCAAACTCAACACTTTGTACTTTTTCATTAAGATATTTTTCTGCTTCTTTATAAGGATTAAATCTTGGATTTTCGGCCTCTAGAATTGATAATGCAAGTTGCTCTAAACCTAAAGCAATAGCTTCTGTTGCCTTAGTTTTTTTGCCAACTTTAAATGGCTCATAAATATTTTCTAAAGCTGCTTTAGTATCAACTTCGTCAATTTTGGTTTTTAATTCAGCAGTTAAAAGCTTCTTTTCTTCCAATATTTTAATAATAGCTTCCTTACGCTTATTAAGTTCAATATTGTAAGTATACATTTGGTGAATTTCTTGAATAACTTCTTCATCAAGGCCACCAGTTAAAGCTTTTCTATATCTAGCAATAAAAGGAACTGTAGCTCCTTCATCTAATAAATTAAGTACTGTTGAAACTTGGTCTTCGTTAAGTTTAAGTTGATTAGCTACATATGTAATTGATATATTCATTTTTACCCCCTTTTTTCTAAAAATGCTATAAAACAGGCATTTTGTTAAAATGATTCAAATGGAATGTCATCATCTATTTTACCCATTTGTTTTCATTTATTAAAAAGTTCTCTTCTTTCATTTTCATTCTTGCATCTAAGGTAGTCAACTTGATCTTTGTCATTTATTAAGTCATACTTAGGCGATCTTTTTTCTTTATAAACACTGTATCTTTTGTGAAATTCTATTATTTTTTGAATATCATCTTTTATTTGCATTTGCAAATCAGGATTATTTTTTAGTGAGTAGTGAAATACTTCAATTTTTCTTTTGGCAACATCTACATCTTCAGGATTAGCATAATCATCATCATTTAAAAAGCAACCAACAATAATGTATGAATCATAGCCGAGCAAACTTGCATATAACTGTGCTTGCTTTTTATAATTAAGTGGAACACCATCTTTTTTTAACTTGTTAGCTTGATTGTTTAAAGTTCAAGAATCATAGTTTTTTATATTTGTTGTTTTGATCTCAAAAACAATTTTTTCATTTTCAGCTAAAGCATCAGGCACCCCACCAATAATATCTAAATTTTTAAAGTAATCATAATCGACATCTTTTGCCTCAATATGCTTAATTATAGTGTTTTTGAGCAATTTTTTGGTATAAAATTCTTGCAAATTTTCAATGATTTTAGGTTCCAATATTTGACCAGCATTTACATATTTTTTTTGCAAAACCGGAAGGGCAAGCCTTGCAATATGACAAAAGGCTTTAAATTCACTATTAAAACGGTCAGGAGTTAAAATATTCGAAATAGATGAGCCACCCAGCTTTTTGAATTTTAAAAATTTATTAGATCCCAGCAGTTGCTCTTGAAAATTGTTCATTAATATTACTTGATGATTTTCTTCATCTAAAATGTAATGTATGCCATTGTAGTATTTTGCCATTTGTTAACCTCATTAGTAATAACAATCATTATGAATTATATTTTAAAATTATTAAATAAATGGGACTAGAAGGCATTTTTTGCCACCATTATTCAATATTCATATAAGATATATAAATATATAAATCTTTTGTTTTTGGAGATAATAATTAATAATGGAAAAATATACTGAGCAAGAGCAAGTCAGACGTAATAAATTAAATTTTTATAATGAAAATAACATTGCTCCATTTAAAAAAGCTTACGACTTAGGCAAGTTAGTTTTAAGTCAAGAAATAGTTAATAATTATGACTCTTTTTCTAGGGAAGAATTAGAAGAAAAAAATATTAGTGTTAATGTAGCCGGCAGATTAATGACTGTAAGAGGGCCATTTTTAGTATTAAATGACTCTAAAGGCTTAGTTCAAGTTTATTTCAATAAAAAAAGTGATGAAAATGTAGCTAAAATAGTAGGCACATTTGATATTGGTGATATTTTATGAGTGAGTGGTACTGTTATGAAAACTCACACTAATGCACTTACCTTAAAGTGCAATAAAATAGAACTTTTAACTAAAGCACTTAAGCCACTACCTGAAAAATATCATGGGCTTGTTGATACTGAAGAGAGATACAGACGCAGATGAGTTGACTTAATTACTAATGAAGAGTCAAAAAATAAGTTCATTTTAAGAACTAAAATTATTAAATGAATTAAAGAATACTTTGATAATTTAGATTATTTGGAAGTTGAAACACCTTTCTTACAAGACTATGTTTCAGGAGCTGCTGCTAAACCTTTTACAACTCATCACAATTCTTTAAATCAAGAGTTTGTTTTAAGAATTGCTACAGAAATTCCGCTTAAAAAATGTGTAGTTGGCGGACTTGAAAGAGTTTATGAATTAGGCAGAATTTTTAGAAATGAAGGATATGACACAACTCATAATCCTGAATTTACTACAATTGAGTTTTATGAAGCTT
Source organism: Mycoplasmopsis agalactiae PG2 (assembly GCF_000063605.1). Classification (GTDB taxonomy): domain Bacteria; phylum Bacillota_I; class Bacilli_A; order Mycoplasmatales; family Metamycoplasmataceae; genus Mycoplasmopsis; species Mycoplasmopsis agalactiae. The sequence goes on along the minus strand of NC_009497.1, from coordinate 736,146 downwards.
ATTCTAATGTTGAAGGCATGATGGACAGAACTGAAGAATTGTTTAAGGTTTTATGTCAAAAATTAGGTAAGTCAGTTTTTGTTAACAATGGTACTGAAGTTGATTTATCAAAACCATTTAAGAGAATTAATATGGTGGATGCAGTTAATGAAAAAACTGGTAAGGACTTTAAAAACATTAGTTTGGACGAGGCTATTTTAGAGGCCAAAAAGCACAATATTAAAATTGAAAAATTCTGAACAACAGGGCATATAATTAATGCTCTCTATGAAGAGTTAGTGGAAAGCTCACTTATTCAACCAACCTTTATTTATGGTCATCCTATTGAAGTTTCACCTCTAAGTGCTAAAGCTAGCGATCCTAGATTTACTGAAAGAGCCGAATTATTTATTAATACTAAAGAATATGCAAACATGTACACTGAGTTAAGTGATCCAATAGACCAGTTAGAAAGGTTTAAAAGTCAAATTGATGAAAAGAAAGCTGGCAATGATGAAGCTAGCGATATTGACTGAGATTTTGTGGACGCACTAGAATATGGAATGCCACCAACAGGCGGTTGCGGCATCGGTATTGATAGATTAATTATGCTTTTAACAGAAACTAGTTCAATAAGGGACGTGTTATTATTCCCAACACTTAAAAGAGCGAATAAAAAATAAACGGAAAGAGCCGTTTATTTTTTACTAAAAGTGATTTGATTGTCCTTTAAGCCTATAAATTGGGCAAATTCAGCCAATTTATCAGCACCAGCAACTGCTTCAATTTTAAGGTTTTTAATTTTTAGCTTGAATGAATTTTTTAGATCCTTAAAAGCATATTGACCAATATTAAGTTTGCTACCATTATCTAACTGTGAATTAAGCACTAATGAAAATTTGTCATTTTTTATATTAGCAAAGGCATATGAGGCAATTGAAGAAAGTTTTTTATGTAAGATAACATTTTCTAAATTAGTATTAGCAAAAGCGCTAATGTTAATTGCTTCTAGTTCTGAAGCTTCACTAAATTTGATTGATTTTAGTTTAGAACTATTAGCAAAAGCTCTGTCGCCAATAAATTTTATTTCGTTTGAAAATTCAACCTCTTCTAAATTGGCTAATTCCATAAATGATTCTGAGCCAATTGAATCAACAACATATTCAACATTTTTGTATTTAACTTTTTCAGGAATTTTGATTGTTTTACTTTGAGCAACAATATTGTTAAAATTGTCGAAAAGTGCACGATTATAGGCAGTTATGGTTGCTTTATTGTTTGAATTGATATCAAAGTAAAACAATTTTGTATTTTCATCAAGCTTAATGTCAGACTTGCTTTTATCATTGCAACCTGCTGAAACAAATGAAGCTGTTAGAGAAATTGGAAGAATAGCAAAACCTAGTTTATGTAATTTTTTCATAGACAAATCTCCTATAGAATGCTAATATTTCTTAATAATTATGCAATTATACACAATTTATTCATGCTTTATATTGCTCAATCTACTTGTAAGCAATTAGTTATTAATTAAGGATATATTTTTACTTTGAAAAAATAAATTTATTTATAAAATATAAATACAATACATAAAGACAGTAACTGCCTAGCTTAATATGTTACCGAGTGTATATCTTAGTTTTTTCTTATAACTAATATTGTCTATTGTATTGGAACTCTTTATTTATTATGAAAGGGGGAAATTTGATGCATACAGTCAAAGAAACAGCAAACAGATTAGCAAAAGTTGAAACAGTTGAAGAAATTAGCCAAAAAATTGCTGCAGCTAAAGGATTTATTGTTGCTGAATACCGTGGTCTAACTGTTGCTGACCTTAAAAACTTACGTGTTAGTGCCAAAAAATTAGGCATTGAAGTTAAAGTTTACAAAAATAGATTGTTTAAGTTAGCAGCTAAGAAAGCTGGTTATGACCTTGATGAACATTTAGTTGGTCCTAACTTATTTGCATTTAGCAATCTAGAAGACAATGCAGCTGCTAAAGTATTAGTTAAATTTGCAAAAGAAAACAAATTATTAGTACCTAAAGCTGGTGTATTTGAAAATAATGTTATTGATGCAAAAGGTGTTGCTGAAGTTGCTTCATTACCAAACTATGAAGAAGCATTATCAATTCTTGCACGTTCACTTATTGCTCCATTACAACAACTCTCTCTTTCTTTAAAGCTATATAGTGAAAAAGAAAGCGAATAATACTTTTAAAAGAAAGGATTAATATCATGGCAAAATTAACAAAAGAATCATTTATTTCTTCATTAAAAGAAATGTCAATTAAAGAAGTTATGGAATTAGTTGAAGCAATGAAAGAAGAATTTGGTATCGACCCTTCAGCTGTTGCTGTTGCAGCTGCTGCACCTGCTGCTGAAGCTGAAGAAAAGAAATCAACTCTTTCAGTTATTCTTAAGTCTGACAATGGTAAAAAACTTGCTATTGTTAAAGCAGTTAAAGAACTTCTTAACCTTGCATTAATGGATGCAAACAAATTAGTTTCAACACTTCCTGCTACATTAAAAGAAAACATTCCTGCTGCTGAAGCTGAAGCTTTAAAAGCTAAATTAGTTGAAGCTGGCGCAGATGTTGAATTAAAATAATAAAAACAAGTACTTAAAAATCTAGCCTCGTGGTTAGATTTTTTGTACAAATTACACTGCAATTTACCTATCTTAAAAACTATTGAAGTTTTTCAAATTTAGATTTAACAGTTGAGTTGTGATTGTTAACAAATTCTTTTAGTATGCCTAATAAGTAACCAGGATCATTATCGCTTTTTGATTGCTCCATAAATTGTGTGTATTGATTGTATCCACTTGCATAAAAGAAACTTTCATATTTAGTCTTTATGGTTTCATATTCAGGCCCAGTTAATCTGCTTTTTACTTCATCATATTCTTTTTTAATTTTTTCTAATTCTTTAAACAGCTTCCTAAATTCCTCTACATTTTTCTTGGCTTTCTCTGCTTCAGCTTCCTTTCTCTTTCTCTCTTCTTCTTCCTGTTTCTTTTTCTCATCAGCTTCTTTTTTTCTTTCTTCTTCTTGCTTTCTCTTAGCTTCTTCCTCTTCTTTTTTCTTTTTTTCGGCTTCTTGTTTTCTCTTCTCTTCTTCGTCTGTGTCTTTATTTAGAGCATTAAGGTCATCACTCGGAGTCATATTATTTTTGTCATCTTTGCTGCCATTATCAGTCTTGCCAGCTGTATTATTATGATCTGGATTTTCTGTGTTGTTAGGGTTTTTATTAGGATTTTTTTGATCTCCACTTTCTTTATTATTGTTTGGATCATCTATTTTCTTAGATGGATCATCAGTTTTAGCATTGCTATCAGTATCACCACATTTAGCAGCAACAATAGGTAGGGTTGATAAAGTAACAACAGAGCTGAACATAAGCATTAATTTTTTCAATCTTGTCATATATATTGCCTCATTCTATAATTTTGTAAAAATAATAAAATATTTTTTTATATAAGTAAAACGAAAACAAGACTTTAATTTAACTTTATTAAATAAGCTGCCTGTTTTAACATATGTCACAAATTCATTCTAATGAATTTATCTGATTTACATAATTTTACTAAAAAACATAATTATACAAGTGCTGAAATTTACATAGCTTATACTGTGCTTTATATTCAAAAATACGTTTATCAAACATAATAGGATATGTTGTAAAAGGCTATTTTATAGGCTCTTTAGGCAACCTAAAAACAATTTACTAAAAAAATAAAAGAGCCTTTATAGGCTCATAAATAATTATAAAAATTAAAATTTTAAAATATGCAGTTACTTCTATATTTTTACTGTGCTGTATTTACTGCATCAGGTTGATTATTATTGATTTGGTTTTCTGATAAGAATTTGATTCTTTCTGAATAAGCTTTTTTGAGCTTATAAAAGTTTCCCGAAAAATTAACTATACAAGATTTTTCAATGAGCTCCATACTCTTTTTTGGGAGTTCTGTTTCATACCAAATGTCATTTTTATATGGCATTTGTATTTTTTTATATTGCTTAAATATTTTCATTACATCACAATAGGATTTAGTCCCTAAAATTTTTGAGTCAGCAAATTTATTCTTGATCCTGTTTCCGATTATAAGAGTTAGCATATTCAAAAACTCATCGCCATAAACATTGTAGTCATCATGTCGTCTAACAGTTTCTAACTCTAATGTATTTTTATAAAAATCGTTAACAAGCTCTATTTCTCACTTTTGCTTGTATAAATTCAATGCATCTTCACAAGTGATATCTTGATCTGATACATATACAATTGTTCCAAATTTGTGCTTAATTTTTTCATATCCTTCAATTGAAAATTTTTTACTTGACATAAAGTCTTGTTCTTCTTTTGATGCTTGCTTTAAATTTCTAAAAGCATAGTAATAAAGACCATTGTGAAATATCTTCTTACATCAGGTTGGTTCATCTTTGCTGTTTTATTTTATCTTTCATATTGTATGCATCAATTTCTTCTAAGAGTTTTAATGATCTTTTAAGCGGATGTATAAAACCAACATTAGATATTAACGCACTGCTATTTATGTCTTTATCACCTATAATTATTCTTTTATTTATGCCTGTTTTTTCCAAAAAATCAGGAAAACTAGTGACATCCACACAATTTCCTGAGCAAGGAAACGAACAAATTACATCTCTAGTTGTTACGTTTAAAGCAATTAAAATAGAGATTTTTTTGCTATTTTTTAGCTTTGATTTGTATGAAAAATCGTTTAATGAATTCACTTTACTATTATTATTTTTTAACATTTCGTCAATTGCAATTTTGTTGCCTTCATCAATTTTGCTAACTCTATTTTGAATAAATTTAAGCACTTTAGAATAGTCCTTCCCAATTCATTTTATTAATGACGAGACATTATTTTTTCCAAGTTTAAGTTCAGGACTTTCAACTGACATAAACGATTCATTAAATACTTCATCTAATTTGTTATTTGTCATTCTTGGATTTATAGAACGAAGTAAAGCAATAGCATATATATGCTTTGCCATATTTTGTGGATACACATTACTTAAATCAGTAAATAGATCCTTTGAAACTGATTTTGCTATTTCATAGTCGCCAAAATTTTTCATTGAAACAGTTATTTTCACTTTTTCTTTTGGCACAAATTTGCCGTCAATTATATGCCCTATAACTTTACCTTCAACTGGCTGGTTCTTTCCATTTTTTTTAACACAACCAACTCTTTCAATAACTGCTCACATTGAACCTGATTTTTTGACAACAGTATTTTTTGGTCTTTCTATTACTCTAATTTCTGCTGGTACTGCCATATATAATTAACTTTTTTATATAGTTATTTTTGAAAAACAAGTAAATTTTTATATGTTTTTTGCTAATTTTTCATTTGTAAAATAAAAAAACAAGAGCTTTTGTTTTTGAAACCCCTGTTCTTGTCTTTAAAAATGACAATCTATAATGAAAATCGGCCATTTTTCGTATTTTTATATAGTTAATTTTCCGGGAAACTCTTATTTAATTATGATTTATTAAAGCAATTTATGTAGTTTAGTTGTTATAGTAAACTTGTAACAACGCAGCAATTTTACTAAAGAATAGCATAAGACAGGTGCGTAATTTTAGTAATTTATTGTTTAGCTTTTTAAGTTATCAGTTTTCTAACAAAACTGTTTTATAGCACTTTTAGTAATTGAAATAAGTGATTAAAACAATCATTTTATATAAAAAAGCCCTTATTGAGGGCTTAAATTATTGAAAACAATTACATTGCTTGCTGCATTGAATTGTTCATAGCAGGTTGAGCACTAGTTAAAAGCTTAATTCTTTCTGCATATGCTCTTCTAAGATTTTTTGTGTTTGCAATAGAAACACTGTAAAAAGCAACAATTAAAGTTCAAAATGCAAGACTAACTAATAGATTTATAATGAAAGGCTTTACATTTCCACTAAAAGTCGAAATTATAAGCGTTGGTATAATAGCTAGTTGAAACAAATATTGTAAAAATGCTAAAATTGGTATTAAAATAACTGACACTAAAAGCAATTTTCTAGATTTAGCAAACTCTTTTTCAATTGGTGTTTGATGAACAATCATCGATAGAAAGACAATAACTATTACAAAAATTGGAAATGAGAAAATACTAAATAGTTTTGTAAATGAAAATCCTGCACCAATGAATGCTAAGTCAAGTATTGCTCCAGCAAGTGATAATGAAATGAAAACAATTAGCACAGTTCCATAGGTTCTTAACTTAGAAAACTTTTCCATTTTTTATTTATGAATTATTAACTCCATGAATATGATTTGTACGTACATAAATATTTATAAATAAAAAAAATAAACATGTGGAAATTTTTCCGAAGCTGTTTCATATCCCTTATTTATAGGGTTATTGGTAATTGGAACTTTTTCAGTGCTTATTTTTGAGTTTCAATTTATAAAAACATGTAAAAGTATTAATTTAACTAAGATTATTTAAGTCTTGATTTATTTATTTTTGAAATACTGTATACAATTTATAAGCAAAATAATAATTAATATAAGTAGCTAGACTTATGTTTTAATTAATGGCTTTACTATAATTGCGATTGCATCAATAAAAAGTAAACTTTTAATTATTTTAATATAAATAAGTATAGATATAGAGCCAAAATAGTAGCACTGTTGATATATATCAGTTTACTTATCAATTATCTATTATTATTTATATAAAAAGCAGGCAGCTTTTTAGTTTGTTTTATACAGCAGCCATAAATTAATAATATATTCTTAAGACATAATTCTTTAATTGACTGTTTTATAGTATTTTTGGCAAAAATGACAACCAGAGTGTCTTATAAAAAGCAAAAACTATGCATATGCATAGTTAATAATTTATAAATTAATAGACTTATATTGAAATAATTTGCTAAAACTTACAAAGGCTATTTTGCTTTTAATTTAGTCTCAAGTTTTTCAATAGCTTGCTCAGTTTGTTCTATCATCTTACTCTTTGTAAGAATTTCTAGTTCATTTTTTGCATTAGTTAATTTATCATAAACTGTTAGTCATTTTTCATAAGCTTCTTTTAGTTTGCTTTCATCATACTCGCTTGGTGATGTATTCGCTTTATTTTCTATATCTTGTCAAGCTTTTTTAAGTTGTTCTTCTGTTGGTTTAGTTTCTTCAATAGTTTTCTCTAGTTCAACCTTCTTTTCTTTTAGTTTTGGTAGTTCCTCTTTTAACTTTTTAAGCATTTCTTCTTTTTGCTTATTGACATTTGAAGTGCTATAGGTTTCGGCTTGGTCTTTTGAAGGTTGTTCAGTTTTGCTCCTACCGTCATTTTTATTTTCGTTGCTGTTTGCATTATTTGTTGTTGCATTATCTACTTTTATTTTTTCATTTGAATCAGGCTTTTTGTTTTCTGCTGTTGAATTATTTTGATTAATGTCAGTGCATGAAGCTGAGACTATTGGGAAAGTAAAAAGCACTGGTAGTGTCATTAAAAATTTAGATTTCATTTTTTCTCCTAGAATTAAACATTTTTTAGCGATGATTAAAATTGCCCAAAATATAAACGATTGCAAAATCTAAAATAGTAAAAATGCAAAATAAATTATTTGCATATATGAAAAATTACCACATTGGCATGAGACAAAATGCATTAATGCACTTTATGAAAGAAATGTGTGATTATGCATATTTATTTTTGTGCAAGCATACTAAAAAAATTTTATTTTTGAACACTTATCAAAAAAATGATTAAATTTTAGACCTAAAACATAATAATTATTAGTCAAAAATACCTATAAAACAGTCATATTAGTATTTATAAGCCATAAATTTATCTTGCTGATAAAATATGATATTTTTATATGGATAAAACTTAATATTATGATAAAATTTAACTATTAAATTTAATACTTTATTCAAAAGTATTGATTTTTTACTACTTTATCTGCATTTGAAAAAGATTAGAGGGAGTATTGTCAATATGCCAACATCAACAAAAGATAAATACCAAAATAAATACCCATACAAAGTTAGAAAATTCGGCCCAATGACAGAACGTCGTGATTATTCAGCTACAAAAGTTACTTGAGAAGTTCCTGACTTTTTAAATATGTCAAAAGAATCTTTTGAGTGATTCAAGAAAAGCGGAATTGAAGAAATTTTAAGAGAACATTATCCAATTGTTTCTAGCAACAAAAAGGTGTCTTTAGAATACATTCACAATTCAGCGAGACTAGAAGTACCACCTAAAGAATATGATGCAATCATCGAAGCAAAAGCTAAAGGCATCAACTATGCTGCCAAGCTTTTTGCTAAATTTAAGGTAACATCTGACAAAGGTGTTGTTAAAGATGATGAAGTTTTACTTGGTGAAGTTCCACTTATGAACTCAGGTGGAAGTTTTATTATCAATGGTAGTGAAAAAGTTATAGTTAGTCAGTTAATTCGTTCACCTAGTGCCTACTTTGGTTGTGGTGTTCGTAACAAGCAATCTGATGACTTGTTTAACAAGCTAGAAATTTTGCCTAGATTAGGTTCATGAGTTGAAATTTCACACAAAGTTACTACTAAAAACCCTGATTCAGTAAAAATCAAAATTGACAAAAACAAAAACATTAACCTTGCTGTGTTTTTAGGCGCCCTTGGTCTTAATGAAGAAAATATTCACAGTCTTTTTGGTAACTCTCCAGAATTAGAAGAGACCTTACTTAGAGATAAGAGTCTTAAATCAAGCGAAGATCCTATGACAGTTATTCAAAACTGTAGAGAAATTTTATTTAGAACAATTCGTAGAGGGGATTTGATGACTGAAACATCAGCAGCAAATCTTTTACCATCGCTTTTATTTAACAAAAAACGCTACAGTTTAGGTGCAACTGGTAGATACAAACTTAACAAAAAATTAAGTCTTATTGACCGTATTACCGAAACATATTTAGGTCAGGATTTAGAAATTAAAGATGAAAACGGCGAAGTAATGTTCTTAGAAAAAGGAACTTTCATTGAACATAAGCTTGCTTTATTAATTCAAGAGAATTTCAATAATGGCGCATTAAAAACAACTGAAATTGAAGGAATTAATCCTGAAATTTTGTATGCCAAACTCTATAACGATCCAGCTTATCCATACTTAAAGAAGTCAAATAGAGTCGCTAAACTTTTAGTTTTTGCTAACAGAAAGAAAATGGATAAAGGTCTTGCCACTTTAGTTATTGGTAATGATCCAAAATGTGATGCGCAACATTTAATTGCTTCGGATATTATTGCTGCAATTAACTACTATTTCAATTTATTAGAAGGCATTGGCCAAGATGATGATGCCGATTCTATGATTAACAAAAGAATTGTTTCAGTTGGTGAATTGATGCAAAATCAATTAAATGTTGGTCTTTCAAAGCTAGAAAAAACAACTAGAGAAAGAATGTCAGCTAAAGAGCCTGAAAAAATCACTCCTAAAAACATCACAAACAACAAATTGGTGTCAAACCAAATGAAAACATTCTTCAATAGTTCAAAACTTTCTCAATTTATGGATCAAATTAACGCGCTTGCAGAAATTTCAAACGAAAGACGTATCACATATTTAGGACCTGGTGGTCTTAATCGTGATACAGCACAATTTGAAGTTCGTGACGTTCATGCAACTCACTATGGAAGAATATGTCCTATTGAAACACCTGAAGGACCAAACATTGGTCTTATCTTGAACCTTGCAACTTATGCAAGCGTTAATGAATATGGTTTTTTACAAACTCCATATTTCAAAGTTAATAATTCAGTAGTTGATTATGATGATGTTGTTTATTTAACTGCTGCTGATGAATTTGGTTATAACATTGCTCAATCAACTGCAACAGTTGATGATGACAACAGATTAGTTGATGAAACACTAACAATAAGGAAAAATTACACCTACATTCTAGGCAAGCCTGGTGATGTTGATTTAATTGAAGTTTCATCTAGACAAATGGTGTCAGTAGCTGCTGGATGTATTCCATTTTTAGAAAATGACGATGCTAACCGTGCACTTATGGGTTCTAACATGCAACGTCAAGCAGTTCCTTTATTAGAAACCGAAGCTGCTTTTGTCGCAACAGGTAATGAAGCTGATATCGCTAAATTTTCAGCTGCTAACTTTAGAGCAAGAAACGAAGGTAAAGTTGAATATGTTGACGGTGCAAAAATTAAAATTAGAAACAACAAAGGCACTTTAGATACATACAGCCTTAAAAACTTCCAACGTTCAAACCAAGATACTGTTATTCATCAAAAACCTATTATCAAGGTAGGTCAAGATGTTGCTAAAGGTGATTTATTAGTTGATGGTTCTAGTTTTAAAGATGGTGAGTTAGCTTTAGGTAAAAACCTTTTAGTTGCTTTCTCAACTTATAAAGGTTATAACTATGAAGATGCTATTGTTTTAAATGAGAGACTTGCTAAAAAAGATGTGCTTACTTCAATTCATATCGAAGAGCAAACTATTCAATTTAGAACTAGCAAAGCTGGTGCTGATGAATTAACTAGAGACATTCCAAACGTATCTAAATATGCAATCAGACACTTGGATGAACATGGTATTGTTTTAGTTGGTTCAGAAGTTATTCCTGGTGATGTTTTAGTTGGCCGTGTTTCTCCAAAAGGTGACGATAACCCATCTAGAGAAGAGAAATTGCTTGCTGCAATTTTAGGTCAAAGACAACTTAATGTTAAAGACACATCACTTAAAGTTAAAAATGGTCATAATGGCACTGTTATTGGTGTTGAAATTCTAAGTAGAGAAAACAAAGACCTGCTTGAAGATGGCATTGATATGATTGTTAAAGTATCAATTGCTGTAAAACGTAAAATTCGTGTTGGTGACAAGATGTCTGGTCGTCATGGTAACAAAGGTGTTGTTTCAGTTATTCTTCCGGAAGAAGATATGCCTCACTTAGAAGATGGAACCCCTATTGATGTTATGCTTAATCCTCAAGGTGTACCTTCACGTATGAACATTGGTCAAGTATTAGAAGTACACTTAGGTATGGCTGCTAGAAGTTTAGGTTGCAAATTTGTTACACCTGTATTTGATGGTGTTAAAAAAGAAGCTATCCAAGATGTTATTTCTGAAGCTGGATTACCATTATCAGGTAAGCAAACTTTAATTGACCCTATTACAGGTGAAAAATTTGATAACCCTGTGTCAGTTGGTGTTATGTATATGTTCAAGCTTAACCACATGGTTGATGACAAGATGTATGCTCGTAGTGTCGGCCCATATTCACTTATTACTCAACAACCACTTGGTGGTAAGAGTCAAAATGGTGGTCAAAGATTTGGTGAAATGGAAACATGAGCGATTGAATCTTATGGTGCTTCAAACGTATTACAAGAAATTCTTACATACAAATCAGATGACATTGTAGGACGTAATCAACTATATACATCACTAGTTACTGGCAAAGACTTACCAACTCCGGGTATTCCTGAATCGTTTAATGTGTTGAACTATGAATTAAATGGACTAGGAATGAAATTAGATATTACAACTGCAAATAATGAAGAAGAAGATGAAGAAGCCCAACAATACTTTAACATAAGCAATTCAGTTGGTAATGAGGGAGACTATAATGAGTAGTTTTAATAAAAAAATAGCTAAAGACATTAAGAAAATTAAAATATCATTAGCAGCTCAAGACGATGTTAAAAATTGATCATGTGGTGAAGTAACTAAGCCTGAGACAATTAACTATAAGAGCTATAAACCAGAACGTGATGGTTTATTTGATGAGCTTATTTTTGGCCCTACAACTGACTTTAAATGTCCAATTTGTGGTACTAAATATAAGAAAAGTGACGAAAACACTATATGTGAAAAGACCCCTATGTGTCAAAAATACCAACCTGTTATTTTGCCAAAAATGGTAAGAAGAAGCAGAATGGGTCACATACATTTAGAAAATCCAGTTGTGCACTTTTGATTTTTCAAAATTGACCACTCAATTATTTCTAAGTTATTAGGACTAAGAATTGCTAATTCCAATAAGACTGTTTCAAAGGGAGATTTGGAAAAATTAATCTACTACAAGAGTCATATTGTTTTAGAAGATGGTGGTCTTAAAAAATTGCAAAAGAATGCAATTATTGACATTTCAGATGCTGCTATTATTTATGCTGATGCTCTTGAAGAACTAAAAGAAAGATTTGAAAAAGACACTGAAGAGTATGAAATAATTAGCGAAGCATTAGCTGAATTAGAATCATATGCTGTTTCACAAACTGGTCAAGACTATGGTATTGACTTTTATGAATACAATGAAATTATTCATGAATTTTCTAAGGCTAAAATTTCAACTGGTTCTAAGGCTATTGAATATCTTTTAGAAAATATTGACCTAAAAGCTGAAGCTGAATTTATCGAAAGTGAAATTGAAAAAATTAATCAACACTTTGATAATAATCCAACCGCATCAATTAAAGCACAAGAGAGATCTAAACTATACAAACGTTTAGCAGTTGTTAATGCCTTTATTCACTCAGGACAAGATCCTAAGTCAATGCTTATTTATGATCTTCCTGTTATTCCAGCAGATTTGCGTCCATTAGTGCAATTAGATGGTGGCCGTCACTCAACTAGTGATGTTAATGAACTTTACCGTCGTATCATTATTAGAAACAATCGTTTGAAAAAATGAGAAGAAACTGATGCTCCTATGCTTATTAAGCAAAATGAATTTAGAATGATTCAAGAAGCAGTTGATGCTTTAATTGATAATTCTAGAAAAAAACCAGCACCGGTTACTTCAAAAGATAACCGTCCACTGAAGTCAATAAGTGACACATTAACCCGAAAAAAAGGTAGATTTAGACAAAACCTTTTAGGTAAGCGTGTTGACTATTCTGGTCGTTCAGTTATTGTTGTTGGTCCTGAATTAAAAATGCATCAAGTTGGTGTGCCACGTGAAATGGCAGCGAAATTGTTTGAACCTTGAATTATTAAAGAATTAATTAATGGCGATAGCCACATTAATTCAATTAAAGCAGGTAAAAAAGCAATTGAAAACTTAGATCCAATTATTTGACCTTATGTAGAAAAAGCTATAGAGGGCAAAGTTGTGCTTTTAAACCGTGCACCAACATTACACCGTCTATCAATTCAAGCTTATGAACCTGTGCTTATTCGTGGTAAAGCAATTAAGCTTCACCCTCTTTCATGTACTCCATTTAACGCCGACTTTGACGGTGACCAAATGGCAATCCATGTACCTATTAGTGAAGAAGCAGTTCGTGAGGCTAGAGAATTAATGTTAGCTTCTAAAAACATTTTAGGTCCTAAAGATGGTGAACCTATCATTAACCCTGCACAAGATATTATTCTTGGTCTTTACTACCTAACAATGGAAAAAGCAGCTGCTATTGATGGTGATAAAGTTGTTGGTGAAGGTAAGTTCTTCGCAACTTATGATGAGATGCTATTAGCTTATGAAAATAAGTTAGTTTCTCTTCATGCGCGTATAGCACTTCCTATTAGTGAAATTAATAAAAAGAGACTTAATTATTCACCTGAAAATAAATACATTATTTCAACTGTTGGTAAATTTATTTTCAACAGAGCATTCCCTGAAAGTTTTGAATTTATTTTTGGTAAACATGTCGAATATGTCAATAAAACAGACGCAAACGGCGAAGTTAAGCTAAGTGAAAAAGAAGTTGTTTACACTTCAAATAATAAGAATCAATTAGAACAATTCTTGCTTCCTTATGGTCAAAATTTTGCTGAAGTAATTGCAAAAATGCCACTTAATTTACCACTAAGCAAAAAAGACGTTGCTAAAATTGTACGTAGAGTTTATGACAAATATGTCGCTATTGTAACTAAGAGCGATGTAGCTAGTGTTATAAACCAAATTAATGCCAACGAAATAAATCAAATTTTTGACTTATGCGCCGAATTAAAAGACTTTAACGGCAAACCTATTGATGTAAATCATGTTGAAATTCTTGAAAAAATTATTGTTGAAGAATACAAGGCTATTTCACAAGAAATTATTGTTAGAGAAAGAACTGAAGAACCTATTTGAACAGTTAATGACTACACTAAATTATTAGAAATTGTTTGATTTAAATACACAAACATTGTTGCTAATGTTTTAGATAACATTAAAGAATTAGGTTACAAATTCTCAACAATTTCAGGTACAACAATTTCAATTAGTGACGTTATTACTCACCAAGATACTAAGAGCAGAATTGCTGAAGGTGATAAATACATCGAGCTGTTAAAAGACTACTTTGATCAAGGTTTAATGACTGACGATGAAAGATATAATGCTACTATCGCTAAGTGAGCTGCTATTAAGGACGATATTGAAAAAGACCTTAAGAAACTAACCAAGCTTTATCCAGATAACTCATTGTTCATGATGTTTAATTCTGGTGCCCGTGGTAACTCAAGTAACTTCGTGCAATTAGCTGGTATGCGTGGACTTATGAACAACAACACTAAGGTGCTTAAAGCTGATGCTGAAAACGAACGTGTGGTTCGTTCAACTGTTGAAATTCCAGTTAAGTCGTCATTTTTAAATGGTCTTACAGCTTATGAGTTTTACTCATCAACTCACGGTGCTCGTAAAGGTCTTACCGATACAGCACTTAACACAGCTAAATCAGGTTACTTAACTAGAAGGTTAGTTGACGTTGCGCAAGGAATTACAGTAAGAGAAGACGACTGTGGTACTGATTATGGCTTCCAAGTTAAAGACATTTTAGACACAAAAACCAACACTGTTATTGAAGCTTTATATGACAGAATTGAAGGAAGATTCACTAACAAAGCTATTTATGATAAAAATGGCAAATTAATCGTTGATGCTGATGAATTAATTACACCTGAAATAGCTACTGAAATTGTCGAAAACGGTATTAAAAAAGTAGAAATTCGTTCAGTGCTTTCATGTTACACACCTAATGGTGTATGTAAAAAATGTTACGGTAAAGACTTAGCTCTTAACCGTGTAGTTAACATTGGTGAAGCAGTTGGTGTTATTGCGGCTCAATCAATTGGTGAACCTGGTACTCAGCTTACCATGCGTACATTCCATACTGGTGGTGTTGCTGGTGTTGAAGATATTACTGGCGGTTTTGGTAGATTAATTGAGTTAATTGACGCCTATGATTCACCTTGAGGTCGTCCAGCTGTTATAGCTAATTACTATGGACGTATTACTGACATTAAACGTGTTAAAGAAGGCTCTGAATCAGTTGAATATGATGTTATTACACAAGAGTACAAAACTCGTGATGGCAAAGTTAATACAGTCGAGTATAAAACTAGAGCTGGTAGAAAAATTAGAGTTAAAATCAATGACAAAGTTACTCCTGGTCAAAAGATTGTGGAAGGCCCAATTGTCCTTAACAACCTTTTAAGAGTTGGTGACACACGTTTAGTGCAAAATTACATTCTTAAAGAAGTACAAAAGCTATACCGTTTACAAGGTATTACTATTAGCGATAAATACATTGAAATAATTATTCGCCAAATGCTTTCTAAGATTCTAATTACAGATTCAGGTGATTCAGATTTCTTTAATGGATCATTAGTTGATATTCATGTGTATCAAAAAGAAAGTGCTCGTTTAATTTCTGAAGGTAAAAAGCCTCCTTTTGGTGAAGTAAAAATTAAAGGTGCTAAACAAATTCCATTACTTTCAGATTCATTCCTAGCAGCTGCTTCATATCAAGAAACTCCAAAGATTTTAGTTAACGCTTCTATTAAAGCGCAAGTTGACAGACTTAAAGGACTAAAAGAAAACATTATTTTAGGCCACAAAATACCTGCCGGAACTAACTCAAACTTTGAAGAGAACGGAAAATATGACTTGCGTAATCCTAAATCATATTTTGCTGATAAATATGATCCAGATATTAAAACAGTCAAGTTTGTAGCTGATGAAAACGAAATTTTAAACATGGAACACAGAGTAGAAATTCAACATATTTTCGATGAATTTCAATCAGAAGCCTTTAATGCAAATGTAATTGAATTTACTGACGATTCTGATAATTAAAAGTAAAAACAAAGCCGAAACAAGCGTTCGGCTTTTCTTTTATGTCTATAAAATAGTCCTATACGTAAAGTTCTATAACTTTATAAAAGTTATACATTATTGCTTTTTTCTTTATAATTTAATGAACTTACAATCTAAGGAGAAATAATAATGAAATTAAAACTAAAACCAATTATTATTACTAGTGTTGTTACCTTCTCTGCTACAGTAGCTTTAGCTGTAGGACTTTCATACATTCCTTTCGGTGATAAAAAAATAGAAGCTTCAGGTAGCAAGAATTTTCAAAACGAAGTACACGGCGCTCCTGGATTACCAACAGTTGATTCAAATATTGCATCATTAGATATTACTTCACATGCTAATAATTTAGATCAGAGAAAAGCAAGTTCAAATGTTATTAAAGAAAATGAAAAAGTCAAATATGTAGCTTTAGGAGATTCAATATCTGCTGGTTTTGATTCTCACTTAGATAAAGATTATCCTGGTAATTATGATAAAGAGAAAAACGAAATTACAGGTATATCATTCCCTACATATTTAGCTTCTTTTATTCAAAGCTCGAATAGAGAAAATAATAAATTAGAATCATATACAAACTATGCTTCATCAGGCACAACTTTAGAAGACTGGAAGTTTTTACTTACTGTAGATGATAAATCATTGAAAGAGTTACAGACAAAGAATCCAACAAAATTAGCCTACTATAAGGTTAAGTTTGGGGACAACTTAATCCAAAAATCTAAAAAAATTAAAGAAGAATTACAAAAAGCCAATTTAGTTACAATCACATTAGCTGCTAATGACTTTATGGAATTAGTTTCTGAGAAATTAAAAGATCCTAAATTCTTAGAGAATATTCAAAATATCAAAGCTAATCCAACTAATGCAATAGCTAATGTTAGTGCCGCATTTCAGGACACATTCAATTTAATGAAGAAAAGAATTGATGAATTTTCTGCTGAACTTAAAAAATATGTAAAAACTGAAAACGTCAATTTTATAGGCTATCCATTGCCACTTCCTCACCTTTTTGTTTTATTAGATGGCTATTTATTTAAAAACAATAATTCATCATTAATTGTTAGCCAAATGGCCATCAATTTGTTAAATACAAATATTCAGTCTCAAGTTACTAAAAATAATTTTAATTTCATAAACTCATATGATTTTGATTTTTGAACCAAAGATTCAAATATTAATATATTATCTCCTACACTATTTGACATTCACCCTGGTAGTTTTGGCTATAAAAAAATGGCGCAAGATGTGTTCATTAAACTTATTGTTTCGGAAAGAAACGGTGATAAATTAAAAGAACAAGGCATTAACTGAGAAAATAAATATATTTATTCTGATGCCAATTCATTCTCTAAGCAATTGGAGTTTGAAAATCCATTTGATACTGTCAAAAAAGTTCTTACTAGTGATATTGATAGAGACCTTTTTAAAGAAGATGATATTTACAAAAAATTTAGCGATAAAAGAAAAAGTGGCTGAGAGTGATACAAAAAGAGAGTCTTAAATAGCTCATTAGTTAAAAATATTTTGCATGGTGCTATAGATCAATTAATTAAGTTCCCAACAGTTAAAAACGCTGACCCCAGTAGCAGATTAGCCAACTTTTTTACAAAAAACAATAATGAAAATTTAAATAAATTAAAAGAATGGATAGATAAGACTGAATTTATCCCTAATTTTTTACTAAAATCTGAGCTAGAGTTTCAAAAAACATATTGAAATAAGGACAAAAATTCGAACCATGAAAGAGCTAAACTTTTTGATTTAGTCAACATTTTCAAAAAGAATTTATTAAATGAATCTAGTTTAATTTCATTAGTTGCAGCATTCTTTAATTCAGATTTAATTCAAAAAGATAAGGATGAATTAAAAAACATAATTGAAGATTTTGCACAGAATATGATAGTGCAAAATATTGATGAAAAAATGCTCACTGATGCTATAAACAAGGCAAATGAGGCAAACTCATCAGGCACAATTAAAACTGAAAGCTTAGCAAAACTAGTTAAGTCAGTTTTAAGTAGCGAGAGCGTTAAAAAGACAATTGGTGAGTTATTTATTCATCTTGCTAATAACTCTAAAACTTATGAAAAAGCTAAATCAGTTGGCGAGCTATTACATTTAGCACTTCAAAATAGTGACATTCAAAAAATAATTAGTGATTTAGCATCAAGCCTTTTTGATGAAATTTCAAAAGAAGGCCAACTAAGCAAAGAATTTACAAACTTTGTTTTTGAGATTATTAAAGCAAATGGCGATATATTTAAAGATATCGAAGAATCTAAACTCAAAGATCTTTTATCAAAAGGTATTAAGGGTCTAAAAGCTTTAGATAAAGAATTTAATATATCGAAAACATTCATAGACTCATTATTACCTCAATTGCGGGGTAGCAAAATTTCTGACTTTAGTTTTGCTAATGTTTTAGCACAAACATGAAACAAATTAAGCAAGAATTTTGAAGGTAAAAAACTTGATGAATCATTAATCAAAATTTTTAAAATTGTTGCTGATTTAGATCTAAAAAGCAACAAAAATACATTAGAAAAAATACTTGCTAATTCGCTTAAATATTTCAATAAAGATAGTTACTTATCTAAATTAATAGCTGATAAAGTTTACTCAGCAAGCATTAATAGATTTAATGATATATTTGCAAAAAACAAATTCATATCTCTATTTGACAAAATTTTAGGCAGCTCTGAATTTTCTAAAGCAGCAAATTCATTAGTTTCAGCACTTACTGATATTGATAAAAATGAATTGGATAAAGTTAAAACTTCATCAGAATTAATTAAGATGATTTTGACCAAAACATCTGTTTTACAGTCTAATTCAGAAGTTATCAACTTAGTTAAAAAGATTCTTTCATTTGACGAAACTAAAGAATTAGTTTCTAATTTAATTGTCAAATTTGCTCCTGAGTTAAAAGATGTGATTAACTCTGAAAATGCTAATTTATTTATATCTAAATTACTGGCAAATAATGATTTCCAATGACTTTTAGAAGACTTTTTAGTTAGAGGAATTTTTGGAAGTCAAAGTGATTTATCAAACTTTAGCTTTGAAAACGCAATTAAGTCTTGACTTTCTGATACAAACAATAATTCAGCTATTATTCAAAAGATTTCGTCACTAGTTAAATCACTTGTTAAAGATGAAAAATCATTAAGATTTATTAGCGATATATTGTATTCACAAATATCTAAACTTCCAGGAATAACAAATGATATTTCTAAAGAAGAATTTACTAAATTATTTAGTATTATTTCTGACTCGTCAATTGACCAAAAAGACGTTGAAACAGCTTCAAATGATATTTTGAAAAAACTATTTGATGATGTTTCTAAGGATGGATTTAAATTTGACTTGAGCAAATTCTTTGCAGGCATTTTTAAAGCTAATGAAAAGAATCTAAACTTTTCTAGTCCAGATAACTTCTTGTTCAAAATATTTAAGTCAGTTGCTAAATCAGAGAAGGTTCAAGAAAACAAAAATACTACACAAAAATTACTTATTAATGCATTTAAGTTCACAAAGCAATCTCCTGAATTAAGAGCAAAAATTTCAGGTTATATTTTCCAAAACACCAATAAAACAAGCGAATTAGTAAACAAAGAAGATATTCAAAAGTTAATAAATGCTATTTTTGATTCAAATGAATTTGAAGTTATATTTAGTGACTTAGCTCAAAGCATTATAGGGCTTAATAAAACTGATTGAGAAGACATTAGTTCATTTGAAGATTTAGTTCAAGATGTTTTTGTTAAGTTTGTAAATATCAAAAACACTAGCTTAGGTCGAAGAGCTAATGAACTTGTTAAATCACTGTTTAAAAAAGATGACATTAAGCGTTTAATTGCTAAGATTTCATCAGGATTATTAAAGAGTTATCCTAAGATTACAAAAGATATTGACAGCAATAAACTAGAAGAACTATTTTATAGCCTTATTGGTAAATATGATGACTTGGATAAAATTTTTAAATTTGAAAACATTTATGAATCATTATTAGGTTATTTAGGATCACATATAGGCAATATTGACTTTGAAGAGTTATCTGACCAATTAAAAGATGAGTTAAACAGAATTTTTGAAAACAGTTCAATTGAAAACACAATTTTAGATTTAGCAAAAGTTTTAGTAAAAGATAATTTTGTTAAAAGTCATAAAGATACTCTAGCTAAGCTAGTTTCAAACATTTTTGATTTTGCAGAAAGCAAAAAATTAGTTTCAAGTTCTATTACAAACGAAATAATAAATGCAACTGGTGCTGCTGAAATTGAAAAACTTATTTCAAGAGATGAATTATCATCACTAGTTCATAAACTACTACAAAACAGAGCATTTAGGAACTTATTCACAAGTGCAATTAATAATTTGGCTGATTCAGAAGTTAACACTATTCAAGGATTCACAACCTTAAAACAACTTATTAATTTATTAGCTAACAAAATAATAAATAGTAATGACTTTGAACTTGTAAAACAACTTGCAAAATCATTAGTTGAAAGCAGCGAATTTACTGAACTAGTAAAAAATGCTTCAAAAGACTTCTTTGAGTTTTCTGACAGTGACATAAAAGCACTATTTAATTTATTGATTGATAGTCCTGAAATAACAGACCTTGTTAAAAACTTTTTAACTAAAGGAATTTTTGGCAATAGTGTTATGCTTGAAGACCTTTCAAGTCTTGACTTAATAATTAAAAGTTGGTTGAAAGATAGCAATACAAATGATTTATCTGAAAAACTTGAAAAATTCTTTGCATCAGTGCTTCAAAAAGATGAAGTTGCTACCATTTTTGCTAGATCTTCATTTAATGCAGCCAAAAAATATGGCGAAGTATTTGAAAATATTACTTTAGATGAATTTACACAGTTTATTAAAGATTTATTTAAAGTATTACCAGAGTTAGGCCAAAAATTAAAATTAAGAGAATACTTTGTTGAAGAGCTATTTGAAGAGCTAAAAAATAATGGCTCAAGAGCTAGTTTAAAGAAAGTTTTTGATAATTACATTGAAAAACTTAAGGTAAGCTTAACTAACGATCAATGAGATAAAAACTTGTTAGATTTAATCAAAGCAGTTAGCTCAAAATCATTAACACAAAATAACAAAGCAATGCTTACTAAACTTATTGACAATACAATTAAGAAAGTATTTACAAACGAAAACTTTAGTAAGGATTTAGGAAACAAGATTTTTGAATCTTCAGCAGATATTAAAACTTTTGCATCACAAAGTGATTTTGTAAATCTAATTCAAAAATCATTTAAGAGTGAACATTTCCAAAAATTATTTAAATCACTAACTGATGAATTGCTTTCAATAAGTGCTGATGATGTAAATAAAGCTACTTCCGTTAAATCATTGCTTGATAAAGCTGTTAAGTCTTTAGCTAGCAAAAAAGCAACAGATGATTTAATTAAGTTTGCTAAAGAATTTATCAATTTTGATGAAACAAGCAATATACTTAAAAACTTGCTTAATTCACTATGCGGCACAAAAGGCGCTGTTGATATAAGCATTGAAAAGATTAAAGAACTTATAAACTATCTTGCTGATGATAAAGACTTGCAAGAATTATCACTTTCATTACTAGCTAATGGCTTTTTCTCTGACAAGATGCGCATCAATGATTTTAATGACTATGATAAGTTAATTAAAACTTGGTTGGCTGATCAAACTGTTAGAAATAAAGTTGTTGAAAATGTAAAGAACATAATTAAGAAAGCTTTTGCTAAAGATTCTATTCGATATACATATGCAACATTAATATATAAATTAATGAAAAATGAAAGTGCACTAATAAAGGATATTAATGAAAAAGACTTAATAGCCTTAATTAGTGATTCACTTCAAAATTATGACAAGGTAAGCAATGTTTTAGAACTTGATAAATGATTCTTTAGCGGCGTTTTTGATGAAATAGCTAAAAACGGCACAAAGATTAATAGTAAAGCTATTGAAGAGCTTGCAACTAAGAGTCCAAAAGATAAATTCAGTGTGCAAAATTGAGAAAAAACTGCAATTGACTTAATTAAATCACTTGTAACAACTGAAATAGTGCTTAATCATGAAGACACAATTGGCCAATTTGTAGCAAATATATTTAACTATGCTGCAGGGACAAAAGAAGCTGGATCAATGATATATGATCAGCTTACTAAGTCTTTTGGATCAGACAAAATTAGCAAGTATATTTCTAAGGATGATTTTAACTCGCTAGTCAAATCAATTTTTGTTAAGAATCATAAAGTTATTGCTTCAATAATGAGAAATGTTACTCTTACAATGAAGCAAGATGTTTACAAATATCACAATGCTAACACTATTGCTGATGTTCTTAAAATATATTTAGATAGCAAAGACAAGATTTATCTAATTTCAAAAGATTTTTCAGTAATTCTAGAAAGCTTTTTAAAAGAGAATGCAGTTAAAAGTCTTATTGAAAAATTACTCAGTACACAACTAAGTCATTATAAAATTGATGTAAATAGTGAGCAAAACAAAGCATTTTTCAAGGATTTATTGAATGAACTACCTTCATTAATTAATGACTTGCACATTATTCCAAATGTGCTAAATGGTATTAGTAATGGATTAAATAAACACAAATCATTAACTGATTTATTCTCTGAAATATTAGGCCTAACAACTAAATCATTAAACTTTGAAGACTTTAGTTTCATGAGAAGAATTCTTAATTCTTCAACTTTAGAAAAACATCACAAAGTTTTAGGCGAAAACTTAAAGAAAATTGCTGAAGGGGCTTCAAGTGATGATACTTTGGTAAACAAATTCATTGATGATTTTGGCCTTGCTAAATTATTATCATCAAAAGGCATTACTGAACAAGATGCTAAAGATTTCTTCAAGTCAATGCTTAAATCAGGCAACACAAAAGGCGCATTAGACTTATTTATAGGCAAATTATTTGATGATACAAGCAAATTAAAAGATGTTGATTCATGGCCAAAACTTATTTCAACATTATTTAAATCTGTTGAAGAAAGCAAAGCAAAAGAGCATATTAAAAAATGAATCATTGACATTGTTAATACAAAAGATAGCAAGCTATTTAAAGTAATGGCAATGATAACAATTGATTCATTAAATAGTGATGGTTATAAAATTCCTGTTGATAAAGAATTAGATAAATTAAGCAAATTCTTTGAATCAATTTCAAAGGCAGTTGTTGGCCAAAACACCAATGGAACAGGCTCAAACGGTCAAATTATTGAGATATTTAACGATGTTATTGATAGTGTGTTTACAGCTTTAAAAGAACTTAAAGATAATGATGATGTCTTTACTAAAATTGCTGAAGCAGCAAAAAATGGCGCGCTTAAATTTATAAGCAATGGCAATGTTATTTCAATTGCCAAGGTATTTGATAACATACCTAAATTTGAAAAACTTTTAGAAAAAGTTGATGCTAAATCATATGCTGACTTTATTAACATTATGTTTAAATATGCACCAGCTGATGAAAATAAAGGCTTATTCAATGCTATATTTAACTCGGAAAAGTCAAAAGGGAACTCATCATTAGGGGCTCGTGGCTTCTGAGGCGTTATTAGAGGCAAGGTTCAACATTTGATTTCAGCATTTGTTACACCATTAATGAAGAACTATGTTGATGAATTAGAAAAATCCGAAAAAGTCTATAAAACAGCACAAGAAGTAAAAGAAAATGTTGAAGGCTATCAAGCCCTTTGAAGAGTTTATGCATCTTTAGCTTCAATTTTATATTCAAACACACCTAGCGGATTATTTTGAAATGCAACAAATCTTACTTCTGAGGCATTTTTAAGAGAAGGATATAGAATGGCTTTTCAAAAAGCAATTCAGGATAAAGATTTAAAGAAATACAAAGACAATTACTCTGCAGTTGGACTAGTAGGTGAAAAGGTAGTAAATCCTGAGTTTTGAGCAGGAGTTTCTAGACTACGTCATAGTTCAACTAGTTATTGACTAAAAGACTCTTATTACGCACGTGATTATGTGTTGATTTATATCTATTACAAAGACTCTAAAGATACAAAATACAATGGTCAAAAAACCAAAAAACAAGCTCTTATTGAAGATCTAAAAAAAGGTTTTATGCCAGTTGACCCACAACCTAAATAATTGATTATTAAAATTCAGTTTGCAAGAACAAAACTTATTCAATGACAAATTGTTTCCAGCAATGTAAAAGTATTTTACAAGTCAGCACAAGAGGCAAGATATTTTAATTTCATTACATTAAAAAACTAAAAAGCTCCGCAAAGACAAACGGAGCTTTTTAGCTTGATATTTTTATAAATTTTTTAAAGAGATAAACAAATAATCAAAAAGAAAATCCGGCCTTTTAGATCAAATACATTAAAATTTTAACATTTTAAGCAAATAATTAAAATAGTATGAAAACATTTACATATAAAAGTTAAAAAAGCTGATTTTTCGCCCTTAAACTTCGAAAGTTTAAGGGGGGGGGGTAGAATTTAGGTAAGACTTATATTTCATTAGGGGAGAAAAATAATGCGAAAGAAATTATTACTAAGTAGTGGAATATTGGCTTTATCTTCACCATTATTATCATCTGCATGTTATGTTGCAAATGTTTGAGACAAACCCGCAGATAATCATGGTTATTGAAAAAATCCACCCAATCACAGTGGTTCAAATGCTACCAAACTTGTCATAATCAAAGAAGATGATTTTGATGCTAAACATATAAATATGGCAGTTAATAAAATTTTAGAAGACAACTTAAAACTTAATTTAGCGAAGTTGAATGAATTAAAAGCTGCAAATGTAATAGCTAAGATTTTTGATGATACATATACTGATGCAATCAAAGAAATCGAAAGAAAAGCAAGAGCTGTTGAAGCCAGAGAAGCAGTCAAGGTTGATGCTGAAATCTGATTAACTGAACATTTGATTTCAGCTTCTGATATTACAGGTGAATTATTTGCTTTATTGACTAAAGAAATTAACAAAGCAAGTATTGAAAAAGCAAAAAAAGCTGACTTGGATAAACAGCAAGAGTGAGTTGATGCCTTGCTTAAGGAAATTAAAGACTTAAATGAACAAGTAGCATCAGAAATGAATGCTTATTCTATTGCTAAAAAAGAAGAGTATGCGTCGAGAGTAACTGGTGAATTATTTAGCAATGATCATCTTAAGGAAATTGAAAAAGCTAAAAGAGATAAAGAAATTAGTTCAAAAATCTATAATGATTCAGCTTCAGGTTTAGATATTAATATTCACTGAACTAAAGAAGATTTAGAGAGATGAACTAACAAAGTTCTAAGAGACAACTGAGACTTAAATAAAGGCACATTGGACAAAATTGTGTCTGCTGATATTACTGGCAAAATTTTTGATGACACTTATACAGATGCAATCAAAGAAGCGTTAGAAAGAAAAGCAAGAGCTGAAGAAGCCATAGAAGCTGTTAAAGCTGAAGCTGAAATTAAATTAATTGATCATAAAGTTTCAGCTTCGGATATTACAGGTGAGTTATTTAGCGACGAACATCAAAAATGGGTTGAAAAAGTCAAAAATAATATTAAGACAAGAATTTACAAAGACTCAAAATCAGGTCTTGATATAGACTTACATCCTACAGATGCTCAAATTGAATCAGAAAATAAACGTTTAGATGATGAAGCTAAAAAGATTATTGCTAATAATAGAAGAGTTAACAAAGAATTTGTCAAGAGCTGACTAAATGACTATAAAAACCGAATTTTTAGAGATAGTCCAAGTGGCCTTGACATAAACTGATATTCAAGTGATAAAATGCCTAATAGCAGTGCTATTAGCGAAATCTCTATAGATGATATCAATAAAGAATTTCTTAAGAATTTTGCCCTAGAGAGACTTTTATCTTCACCAGAAGGCATAAGTGAAGAAGATGCAAAAGAAGCATTATCAAATGTTTTTGATTCTGAAAATAAAGATGAAGTTATAAGCTCATTTGTTAATAGCTTCTTTAAAAATGATGAAAAGTTCAAAAATATTAAATCATACTCGAAACTGCTTTCTGAATTAATATCAAAAACAGATGATAGAAGAGTTAGATCTCATATTAAGCTATGATTAATTAAAAATGCATATGATGACAGAACCAAACTATTTGATGAGATGGCTAAAGCTCTCATTGCTAAATTTAATAAAAATCACTATAGGATTCCAGATGATAAGATGCCAAAAATTAGCTGGTTCCTTAAGTCAATAACTAGATATATTGTTTCAAGCACAAACCAAAATGACCAAGAAACCGGACAGTTACCTCAAATTTTTAATGACATTACTGATGGCATTATAAATATGTTGAAATCATTAAATGAGAGTGATAATATTCTTGCAAAAACTGCTGAGGGAGCTGAAAGTGGTGAGTCTAAATTCATAACTGAAAATGGATTTATATCATTTGCTAAGGTATTTGAAAATGTAAATATATTCAAGAAAATATTTGAAAATACTAACCATAGAGCATATGCTGATTTTGTCAACATTATGTTTAAGTATGCTGATGGTTTTGATGATAAAGGACTATATCACGAAATTTTTAACTCTGGCAAAAGAACAAAACTAGCTAAATCATTATGATTAGAAAAGGGTAGTGTTGGTCTTGTACATCATGGTATTTTCAAAATTATGTCAGAGTTTATAAAACCATTAATCAAAAATTATGTTAATGAGTTATATGAATCTACTGAAATTTACACTGATCCTCAAGATGTAAAAACAAAGGTTGAAGGATACCAAGCTGTATGAAGAATGTATACTGCATTTGCAGCAATATTGTACTCAAATAGATTACCAATCGTATACTGACAATTAGATGATGGAACTTCTGAATCTTACTTAAGAAAAATGGTCGAAGAAGAGTTTGAAAGTGCAGTTAGAAAGAAAGAATTAAGCAAATACGATGGCCACTATAGAGCAATTGGATTAGTAAATAATTATAGTGTTAACCCTAGGTTCTGAGCTGGTGTATCTGATTATGAACTAAATTCAACAGATGAAAGACAAAATAATTGAAAATATGCCCGTGACTATGTGCTTAATTATATTTACTACCATGATAAGTATGATGAGTCATACAATCCAGGCAAAACTAAACGCATGGTATTAATAGAGGACTTGAAAAAAGGCTATATGCCAGTTATTCCTAAATGAACAAGCTAACACAATTAAGCGTCTAAAAAACAAGGCGCTTTTTTGTTTTAAATTTATAATTAATATATGAACAAAGGCGAATTTAAAAATAGATTAGTAAAGTATTTAGAGGCTGAAGGAGTTTCTAGATATGAATCTAATATTGCTAAAATGATGGAAGCAGAAATAAACCAAAACAACTGTTTTACAGTATCTTATGATAATTTTGGCTCTATTATTTTTCACAAAAAATCAAAGTATCCAAATGCACCAAAATTTATGGTTGCTGCTCACATGGATGAAGTTGGCTTTTTAGTTAAAGGCATACATGAAAACGGACAGATCAAGCTTAGCTCTGTTGGTGGCTTATGACCTAGTGTTGTAATTGGCACTAAGGCAGTTTTAATTAATTCTAACGGCAAAAGATTTAACGGTGTTTTTGGCCACACATCAATTCATATTATGGAAGCGGAAAAAAGATCCAAAGCATTAACTATGGATGATTTATATGCTGATTTTGGATTCTTTTCAGAACAAGAAGCCAAGGACAATGGAATTGAAGTAGGCAATGTTGTTTTAATGACTGGCGAAACAGTTTATTTAGATAATCCTGATTTATTAGCTGGTAAAGCAATGGATAATAGAGCTGGCGTATGTGTTTTAGAATACATTGCTAAAGAATTAGAAAATGTGGATTTAGGTGTTGATTTATATCTAGTTGGCACTGTACAAGAAGAAGTAGGAACTAGAGGGGCTAAAACTAGTGTTTCGTTAATTAATCCTGAATTTGCTATAGCGCTTGATACAACTAGCACTCATGATACAGTTGGTACAATTAAGGGCACAACTGTAATTGGCAAAGGTGCTGCTATAAGAGTAAAAGATGGCGGAATGATGGCTAATCCACAATTGGTTGAATTTATGTGTAAAATAGGCAGAGAAAACAATATTAAGCACTATAAATTTATCTCAATGGGTGGTGGCACTGATGCTGCTGAATTGCAATATGCTAAGGGCGGCGCAATTACTTTAACTATTTCGCTTCCTCAAAGATATTTACACTCACCAATAGGCCTAATATCAATTAATGATTTAATTGATTCAGCTAACTTAATAGCACAGACCATAAAAGCTATTAATGCTGATGTTTATGCTACAATATTTAAATATAAATAAAATTACAAGTTTAGGAGATTTTCATTAAATGGTTTCAACAGGCGCGTGAGTTGGTATAGTTATTGGAGTAGCGCTTTTCCTTGGCATAGTTGGCGGTTTTATTGGCTTTTTTGTAGCAAGAAAGATTTTTGAAAAGCAAATTCGTGAAAATCCCCCAATTACCAGAAATATGATAAAAGCAATGTTTGCACAGATGGGAAGAAAAGCATCTGAGTCACAAATAAATGCTGTCATGCGTTCAATGACTAATGCCAAAAATGCAGAAAAGAAATAATAATTAACATTTTAAGCAGGATAATACCTGCTTTTTTAATTGCTGTTGCTTTAATATTGATTGTTTTTAAGATTTATATTGTTGCAGGAGCTTAATTATAGTTTTCATTGATTAAACAAATAAAAAACCACAAATTTCAAAAATAATATGGAAAATTTGTGGAAAAATAAGCCAAAACAAAAGCTTTTGGGGGGGGGATATTAAAATATATATAAGTTTAAATATTTATATTTGGAGTTCACAGTGAAAAAGAAATGATTACTAAAAGGCGGTTTAATTGCCTTGTTTTCACCATTATTATCTTCAGCCTGTTTTGTGCAAAACAGTGATAAACCAACTGATCCTGCTAACAGGGTGCCTGTAGATGGAGGTACTCCATCTGGCGGGGGAAATAACGGTCAACCTGGCAACAGTACACAGCCTGGTAATGGCGACCAATCTGGCGGTGGAACTAGACCAGGAGATAACAGTCAAGCTAGATTTGTTAATTCATGAGATGAAATTTTTAATGATAGCCCAACTGGTTATGATATTTTCTGACATCCAAGTAAAGATGAGTTAGAAAAAGAAGAAAAACGCTTAGATGATGAAGTTAAGAAAATATTAGATGAAAATAAGAAAATCAATGAAAAAATATTCAATGAATTTATTAAGAGTCACATAGATTCAATTTTCAGAGACAGCGCAACTGGTATGGATATTACTTTACATCCAAGTAAAGATGAGTTAGAAAAAGAAGAAAAACGCTTAGATGATGAAGTTAAGAAAATATTAGATGAAAACAAGAAAATCAATGAAAAAGTATTCAAAGAATTTGTTGCTAATGCATGACATGCTATTTTCAGAGACGATGTAACTGGTAGTGAAATAAGTAAAGTAAGTCTTTATGACTATGAAACTATGAGTGACAAAGCTTTAAATAAATTAAAAGCTCATTTTATGAATGTAAAAGAATACTTTGACAACATAGTTTCATCATCAGATAAAGCTAGTGAATCATTAGGAAAACAATATGAAGCTTATATCAGCAATCTTAAAAATGAGTTAGAAACTAACAAAAAGTCAATTGAAAAGAAAATTGCTGAGAATAAATCTAAACTTAATTACTTAGAAAAAGAAAAATTAGTAAAAGCTAAAGTTGAATTAGCTGAAACTAAAGAATCTAAGAAAGATATCTTAGACTTGCTTGAAGGTGCTAAAGAAGAAAAAAGCAACTATGAAAGTGAAGCTAAAATTGCAAATGAAGAAGTTGCAAAAATTAAAGTATTTGGCGACAAGATTGATGCTTTAGAAAAGCAAATCAAGGAATCAGAAGCAAAAATTGAGAAAATTTCTTCTGATGTTAAGAAAAAAGATGTATTTAGTCAATTGCTCAAGAGTTTTTATCAATCTTCATATGAACTTAAGAAACAAATTAAATATCTTGAAGACAGAATTAAAGACAAGAACAGCAATAATTTCTCAGAAGAGTTTTACTTTAATAATGAAGTGAAATTTAACTATGAATTAATTTCTGAATGAAACAAAGCAATTGAGCGGGACAACGAAGAGCTCACTGAGTTACAAAATGAAATTAATACGTTCTTAAAAGTTAACGCAAAAGCAATTGAGGAAATCAACAAATTAATTGATGAAGCTAATAAAGAAGGCCATAATAAAGACAATTTAGCTAGCGAATTAGAAAAATTAAATGAGCAAGTAAAAGCTTTGACTAAGAATTCTAAAGACTGAAGAACATATTTGGATTCTAAATCTAAAGAAGCTGAAAAGTATAATGATAATGTAGCCACATATGATAAAGATATAGAAAAATTAAATGTTCATATGGCAACAGGCGAAAAAGAAGAAGCTGCAGGGACACAAGTTGTAAAAGAAGCTGAAGAAGATTTAGCACAATTAAAAGAAGAAGAGAGAAAACTTGAATCTGAACTTGCTAAATTACTTGAAAAAGAAAAAATAATATCTGTTTTAGAAAAAAACAAAGATAAAAATAATGACAGCTTTGATAAATATGTCTTTAAATATGAAATCCAAAGTGATAAAGTTGCTGATGAAATAGAAAAAATTGAGAAGGCACTCGAAAAACGCAAGCAAGAAAGAATCAAAAAGATTCTTACAGGCGTATCAGAAATCACTAAAGAATTATTCAGCGATGAGTTCTCTAACTTAGTTAAAGAAGCTGTTGAAAGATATAAAAAACATGGTGATAAGCATGCATCTGAATCGGCAAAAATGACTGCTGAGTTATTCTAAGATCCCTATAAAAAAGCCGTAGAGGAAGTTAAAGCAAGAATCTACAGAGACTCAAAATCAGGCTTAGATATTAATGCTTATCTAACTAAAGAACAAATTGACAAAATTGTTAAAGATTATCTAGCTGAAAACTGGAGAAATAATAAAGTAAAATTCGATGAATATTTAGCAGCTAAAGAAACTGAAGAAATATTTGGAAATGGATATGCCAAAGCAATTGAAGAAGTTAAAGCAAGAATCTATAGAGATTCAAAATCAGGATTAGATATTGATATTCATCTAACTCAAGCAGAAATTAATAAAATAGTTAAAAAATTCTTAGAAGAAAACAAAGAGTTAAATAAAAGTGAGTTATCTTTAAAGATAGACTTATTAAAAGCCAAAGAATCTGAGATGCTTGCAAGTCTAACAAAAATCGAAAATGATACAAACAGCAGTGAACTAAGAATAAAGAGCGAAGTAGAAACAAAAATTAAAGAAATTAACAATACTTTTGAAATGAAAAAGAAAGAGCTCGAAAAGCTTGAAAAAGAGAATGATAAAAATCTTGATGCTTTGATAAAAAATAAAGATCTTAACAGTGAAGTTATTTTAGCTAGTGAGTCATTAAAAGAGTTAAATGAGTTACTTTACTGATGCTAAAGCATTAGCTCTAGAAAATGAAGAATTAATTAATGCTGTAAACCAAGATACCAAAAAAGGCAATGAATTAGACATAAAAATAAAGGAATTAGAATCAGAGTTAAAAAGAATTGATGACTTAACTAAAACAAATATTGAAATGATAAAAAGAGAAATTAAGTCGCACTATGAGAATGCAATTAAAGAAGAAATTGAACTATTAGATACACTATACGAAGAGAACGAATTTTTATATGAACTAATTGAAGAACTAAAGTCTGAAAAGAATCCATCAGATCAGTGATATTACAATAATAGAGAAAGAGATGGTTTTAATCACCAACATATTGCAAGGCTAAAAGATGCAATGTGAAGCAACGATGAAGAATTTGATAGAGTTGTTAAATTAACATATGAGTTAGAAAACTATAGCAATATGATGATGGTTGAACTAGACAAAATAAAAGAAGAAATAGAAATTGAAAGAGCTAAAAGACCTACTATAGAAAGCAATATTTCTAAAGCAAGGTTAGAAAAGGCAAAAGTTGATAAAGCTATTTTAGATAGAAATAAAGAGTTTACCAGAGCTAAAGAGCTATTAGTGTTGTACAACAATGACATTAGCAATATTGAAACGAACATAAAATTAGCTACTGAAAAACACGAAAAATTAGTTGCACAACTAAGGGTACATAATGAAAAAATGAGTGAGTATGTAGCTAAAAAAGCTAAAATTGAAGAATCAAATAAAGAATTAGAAGAATCAACTAGAAAAGCTTTGAGTGAAATTGAGAGTCAGTTTGAAAAGCAAATTTTGGAATTAGATAAAAATGCCTATGAATTAGAAGAAAAGAAAAATTCAGAACTTAAGGAATTGTCTAAGGAAATTGACTTGTATGAAAAAGCTATTAAGGAAATAGAAGCTAATTAAAAAAGTCAAACAAAAATATGGGTTATTCATCCCATATTTTTGTGTAATAAAAACAGAATAATAATTCAATTAATTTGTTAATAAATTTTAACAAATAATAAGATAAATGGAAATATTTTCATAGGTAGGCACTCTTAAAACCCCTTGGGGGGGGGGCAAGTATTAAAATAAAGATATATACATTATTTAATACATTCTCTAGAAGAGGGTTTGCTCATGAGAAAAAGATTACTACTTAAAGGGCGGTCTCTTAACATTTGTTACGCCTTTAATTTCGTCTGCATGTTTTGTGCCAAATTATGAAAAAGACATAAATAAAAATATTGATGATAAAAATGAAGTAAATAGACAGTGAGAAAAAATATTTATTAATAGCCTAACAGGTTCAGATATTAAAAAAATAGAAATAGATAACTGAGCAAAAATTCAAATTGAAAGCTCCAAAGCACTTTTAGCCTCAGCAAAAATGACTGAGGATATTTTTAGTGATCAATTTAAAAATTTAGCCAATAATGCTATAAATAGATACAAAAGGCATGGGGATAAACATGCATCTGAATCTGCAAAAATGACTAAAAGTCTTTTTAGTGACTCATTAGGTAGGTCAGTTGAGAGTATCAAAACAAAAGCTTATAGAGACTCTATTTCAGGCCTAGATATAGATATTCACCCAAGCAATGAACAATTAAAAGATGAAGAAAAGCGCTTGGATGAATTGGTTAAAAAGATTCTAGACGAGGTTAAAAAGGAAAATGAAAAAATTCTAAATTTCAAGAGTAAATGAGACTCTAAATTTAGCAATAGTATCACTGGCACCGATATTAAAAAGTCGCAATTAATAGATCCATGGTGAATTGCATATAAAAAATACATAGAGCTATTAGAAAGTCAAATAGCCAAGGCAACTGACAAAACTAATAAAATAAGAGAAGAAATAACCAAATTAATAGAGTCAATAAATAAGATTAAATTAGATCGTAAAGCAGATATATATGCCAATGATTCATCAAATTATACAGCTAGATTATTTGATGAATCAAATGCTGATAAAATCAAAGATGCTGAAGAAATATATACTAAAGAATTAGCTGATAAGTATTACTCTTATGTTGACAATAAAGTGAGTTCAGCTGAAAGCACTAAAAAGTTGTTTGACGATTCGCTAAGAGATTTAACTAAAGAAGCGCTGACAAGATATAAAAAACATGGCGACAAGCATGCATCTGAATCAGCAAAAATGATTGGTGAATTATTTAGTGACTCGTTTAAAAGATCAATAGAAAGCATAAAGACCAAGATCTATAGAGATTCAATTTCTGGTGAAGATATTAAGACTCATTGAACTAGTGATGATATTGAAAGGGCTATAAATAAGGCTTTGAGGGAAAACTTAGATCTTAATTTATCTAAATTAAACGAGTTCAAAGCAGCTAATGATATTGCTAAAATTTTTGATGATACATACATTGATTTAACTAAAGAAGCGCTGACAAGATATAAAAAACATGGTGACAAGCATGCATTTGAATCGGCAAAAATGGTTGCAGAATTATTTAGCGACTCATTTAGAAGAGCAATAGAGAGCATCAAGACCAAGATCTATAGAGACTCTGCTTCTGGTTTAGACATTAACATTCACTGAACTAAAGAGGATTTAGACAGATGAACTAGCAAAGTTCTAAGAGACAACTGAGACTTAAATAAAGGCATATTGGACGAAATTAAGGCATCAGATATTACAGGCAAACTATTTGACAATAGTTATGATAGAGCAATGGACGAAGTTAAAGCAAGAGTTTACAGAGACTCAATTTCAGGCTTAGACATAGAGCTCCATCCAACTAATGAGCAATTAAAAGCTGAACTTAAGAAGCTAAATGACGAAGTAAGAAAATATTTAGAAGAAAACTTAAGAATCAATAAAGCTAAATTTGCTGAAACATCTTCAGCAATAAGCACAGGAAAACTATTTGATGATGAATATACTGACTTAGTCAAAATTGCTAAGAATCGAACTAAAGAGTCAATTTTCTTTGATTTAAGAAACAGAGACTGATGATTTAAAGATCCAGATTTAGATTTATTACGCTTACCTATCTTGAAAAAGCACTATTTTCATAATTCGTTATTTAAAATTAATCCTGATTTTACTAATGATAGAAAAAAGATCAAAGATCTTGCTACCAAGCTTGATATCGAAATAATAGATCGTCAAAAAGGAGTTATGGAGATTGTTGATGGAAAATTATATTGAACACAAGAAGGAGCCCACAACTCAGTTATTTATAAAGAGATTGAAGGAATAGTACTAAATTCAAATTTAAGCGATGAAGAAAAAAGGAATATTTCTTCAATTGAACATAATGGCAAAAAGCCAACAATTGGTGGATTCGGTTTTGACAAACATATTGGTGTACTTGTAAAAAAAACTAATAAAGATAACATATATGAAATAACATACAGGCTAATTCTCAAGAATGGCGAGTTTTATAAAGGCGATAATAAACAAGAGACACGAACTCAAATCATTGATTTGAGCTCTTCTGCTGAAACTTTAACAAATAACTAATATCAACATTTGAGCTTATATTTCTGCTACGTTATCACTAAAAGTTATTTAGACTCCAAAAGTCAAAAAGTAATATGGAAAAGTTTCCATATTTTTTATACTTTTTTGGGGGTTCATTATGTCAAACCCTAAAAAAGTTGGTGGTGGGCAATATAATTTTTATAGATTATTAATTATTATTGAGTGTAGAATTTATGAAAAAACACTACTCGCAAAAAATGTGCTGCTTCTTATTTCAATGCCACTGATTTCATCTGCTTGTTATGCACCAAATATTTTGGAAAATAATGCAAATAAGCCTTGTTTGAAAGGATTTTTCAAACAAAAATCATAATGATGTGTATTGCCCTAGTGAAATAAAGTTTTTGTCGATAGCCCAACCGGGCATGATATTAGCAAAATCGAGCTAGATAAGTGAGAAAAAAATCGCTTAAAAAATTCTAGGGGATTTTTAGCATCAGCCAAAATGACAGGCGAATTATTTAGTGATGAATTTCTAGATTATGAAATAAACATTATTAAAAATGAAATAGATTCAAGAATTCATAACTAAGAGCACAGTATCTCTAGTGCTGAAAGTACAGCTAGAATGTTTGATGATACTTATACTGATTTGGCTAAAAAAGCAGTAGAAAGATATAAAAAACATACCGATAAGCACTTATCTGAATCTGCAAAATATTTTGCAGAATTATTTAGTGATAAACATAAAGCCTGAGTGGATAGAGTTAAAAGCAATATTGAGGCAAAAATATATAGAGATTCAACTTCTGGTCTAGATATTGACTTGCATCCAACTAAGGCTCAATTAGAAGCTGAAGAAAAACGCTTATCGGAATTAGTTAAGAAAATACTAGAAGATAATAAGGAAAATAATGAAAAAAGCTTTGAATTTAGTGAAAAATGAAACTCTAATCTAAATTTATAAATGATATTAGCGGGCTAGATATAAAAGATTCTCAATTGCTTGATCCTTGATGAATAGCATATAAAAATAAATTAGAAGCACTATCAAGAAAAATTGATAAAGAAGTTAACAATGTTAATGATATAAGAAAAGAAATCGCCAAGTTAATTGAACAAATTCAAAAAATTAAGTTTGAAATTGAAATCAAAAAAATAGAAAATACTTCATCAGTATTAACCGAAAAGCTATTTGATGAATCGGATGCAGACAAGATTAAGGATGCTGAAAGAAGATATGCTAAGGAATTAGCAGATAAACTTAAAGTTTACAATAATCACAGGACTAAATCTGCAAATGCCACAGTAGAGTTATTTAGTAATGAATGACTTAGAGAAATTGAAAAAGCTAAAAGAGATAAAGAAATTAGCTCAAAAATCTATAACAATTCAGCTTCTGGTTTAGACATTAACATTCACTGAACTAAAGAAGACTTAAACAGATGGGCTAACAAAGTTTTAAAAGACAATTGAGACTTAAATAAAGGCACATTGGACAAAATTAAAGCTGCAGATATTACAGGAAAAATTTTTGATGACACTTATACTGATGCAATCAAAGAGGTGTCAGAAAGACAAGCAAGGGCTGAAGAAGCTAGAGAAGCTGCTAAAGTTGAAGCTGAAATTAAATTAATTGATCATAAAGTTTCAGCTTCAGATATTACTGGCGAATTATTTAGCGATGAACATCAAAAATGGGTTGAAAAAGTCAAAAATAATATTAAGACTAGAATTTATAGAGACTCAAAATCAGGTTTAGACATAGATATTCATTGGACAAAAGAAGATTTAGAGAGATGAGTCAAAAAGGCTCTAAAAGACAACTTAAAGCTTAATTTAGATAAATTAAATGAATTAAAAGCTGCAAATGTAATAGCTAAGATTTTTGATGACACTTATACTGATGCAATCAAAGAAATCGAAAGAAAAGCAAGAGCTGAAGAAGCTAAAGAAGCTGCTAAAGTAGATAAAGAAATAGAAAGAATCAACCATAAAGTTTCTGCTTCAGATATTACTGGCGAATTATTCAGCATTGAACATCAAAAATGAGTTAATAAAATTAAAAATAACATTAAAGCAAGGATATATAGAGACTCAAAATCAGGCTTAGATATTAACATCCATCCAACAAGAGAAGAACTTGATGAAATGGTAAAGAAAATTTTATCTAAGAATCTCAAAGATAATAAGGTAGCTTGACTTATGGGTCTAGCAGCAAGGGATACTGGGAAAATATTTGATGATACTTACACAGATGCAATAAAAGATGCAATAAAACGTGCTAAGGAACATGAACAATGACTTAAGCAATTTAAAGAACCAGTTGTCTTTGATTCAAGAAGCTGAGACTGATTTGTAAAGGATCCAGAGTTGGATAAATACTGATTGCCAAAAGTAAGAACATATCTAAAACGTAAAGTGTTATTACAGGTAAACAAAGATATTGATAAAAAGATAGCAAATGAAATTATCAAAGGGCTTAACGATATAGTAGATAATAATTCTGGTATTTTGGAAATTAAGGACGGTAATGTTTGATCAGTGGACAAAAAATGATATTCTTACTTAGGCTTAGATGGCACTCATTACATTATCCCAGGTTTAACACTTAATCATTCTATAAGCAATGTCTTAAGAAGATATATCACAACTGGAGGAGATAAAGATAAAAACCATCCTACTATCGGAGGATTTGGTGTTGGCCAAAACAGATTATTTGTAAAGAGACTT
Source organism: Mycoplasmopsis agalactiae PG2 (assembly GCF_000063605.1). Lineage (GTDB taxonomy): Bacteria > Bacillota_I > Bacilli_A > Mycoplasmatales > Metamycoplasmataceae > Mycoplasmopsis > Mycoplasmopsis agalactiae. The sequence continues at coordinate 698,435 of NC_009497.1, read as the reverse complement.
AGTGCTGGAGTATTTTCAATAGATGCTAGAATAGCACTTAAAGATGGAACATACTCTAACACTATTTACAATCAAATTATCGATTTATCCAAATATCTAAAATAACTTTTTGATTTTTCATACAAAAGTAAGAAATACCTGCATTTGAATATCAGGTATTTTTTTGATTAAATTGTTTCAACCGCGATTGAATTTCCATCAATAGTAGTTTTTAAACACTAAGGCACAAAATTAGGAATATTTTTTTGATAATTATAAGGCGTTAAATTTGCTTATTGTTATAATTTAGAATAATAATTAGGCTAAGAGTTATAAAGGGGGTATAAACATGCTGAAAATGGTGAAAATACTGCCTTCTAAAATTAAGTGAGTTTTTATTATTGGCTCGTTTTTAACACTTATTTATGCTTTGCTTAATGTTATGCTACCGCTTTTGATTAAAAAGTATATTGACTTAATTCTTACAGAAGACAGACAAGCTCCTTATCGTATGGACTTTTTAAATGGCAGAATCGATTTTGGTTTTGTTAGCTATAATGAAGCTTTTAAATGGCTTACTATTGTTGTATTGTTGCAAACGATATTAACTGCTTCCTTAGCCTTTCTTTCTACTTTAGTAATTGTTTTAGCTGCCGAAAGAAGTAGTTACTTTTACCGTAATACGCTTTATAAAAAAATACAAAGCTATTCGCTCAAAAACATTGCTGATTTAAAGGCTGAATCAATTATTACTAGAATTTCAAATGATATAGCCATCTTTTGAGAGTTTTTGGTTAACGGTACTTCAGTTATGATTAAGGGAATATTCTTAATTATTGGCGGTCTAACTGTTGCTTCTTTAGTTGATTGAAAAATGTCATTAAGCATTATAGCTATCATTCCAATTGTTATAGTAATGGGAACAATCATAAGCTTAAAAACTGGCCCGTTATTAAAGCAAACTCAAAAAGCTGTTGATGCTGTAACAAAAGTAGTTGATGAAAATATTTCAGGAATAAGAGTTATAAAAACTTTTAATTTAGAAACTAAAAGACTTGATCTTTTAAAAGACATCAACAATGCTTGATATGATAGTCAATATAAATCAGCAATGATTTTTTCAACAGCATACCCTGTTTTCCAAATGCTTATTAACTGATTAATGATAGGTATATATTCAGTTGCTGGTTACTATGCTACTATTAGTCAAATTAATAAAGACATTTTGACCAACATTCACTTATTTATAGACTTATTGTGACAAGTTGCTGTCGGTATATTATTAATGCTTTTATTCCTTAGCTCTTTATTTAGAGCAAGAGTGGCTGCAACTAGAATTATTGAAGCCTATGACTATGAAACTGACAACTTACGTGTTGAAAAAGGCGAAATAATAGATGAATATGATGTGGAAATCAAAAACTTATCATTTAAATATTATGATGCTTCACCAAACTTTGCAATAGCTAATGTTGATATTAGTTTGCCATATAGAAAAAGTCTTGGCATAATTGGCCCAATGGGTAGTGGTAAGAGTACTATTGTTAACCTTTTAGTGAATAATTACAAGTATAAAGAAGGCTCTATTAAAATTGGCAATAAAGAAGTTAGCCTAGTTAATTCAAAAAACTTGCATGAAACTGTGGGAATTGTGCACCAAGAAGCCTTACTTTATACTGGAACTATTAGAAGCAATATGCTTTGAGCTAAAGATGATGCTAGTGATGAAGAAATAATGCAAGCACTTAAAGATGCCTGCGCTGATGATTTTGTAAGTAAATTTGAAGACGGGCTAGACCATCCTGTTTATCAAGGAGGAAAAAACCTTTCAGGCGGGCAAAAGCAAAGACTTTCGATTGCTAGAGCCTTATTACGTAAGCCAAAAATTTTGATTCTAGATGATTCAACTAGTGCATTAGATAACATAACTGCTTCAAAAGTGATTGACAACATTAAAGAAAAATACGAATGCAGCACAATTATTATTAGCCAAAAAATTAGCAACATTAAAAACGCTGATGAAATAATTGTAATGTCAACTAACGGCTTTATTATCAGCAGAGGCACACACAATCATTTAGCACACTCATGTGAGTTTTATAAACAAATATACGAAACTCAATTAGAACAGTAAAGGAGGCAATTATGATTAAAGTTAAAAAATCTAAAAAAGAAAAAGTCACAACTGTCTCTACTATTGGCCTTTTAAAAGCGTCATTAAAATTTATGTCTGCTAATGAAAAAAAGTCCTTAATTTATGGACTTGTGCTTTCGTTTTTTGAGGCACTTTTATATACATTTGGTACAGCCATGACCGGATTTATAATTGGCTGATTTTTTACTAAAGATGTAATTGCTAACAAAGCTCCTTTTAATACGCCAATGTTTATTGTCTCAATGGCAGGCTTGGCTTTATCCTTTGGGCTTTATTTAGTAACTAGAATGATTCAAAACAAATTGCTCTTATCTGCAAGTTTTAGAACCACTGCAAAAATGAGAGAAGTAGCATCTAAGAATTTGCTTTATATGCCTATTTCATACCACGATAAGAACAAAGTGGGTGATCAAATTTCTACTCTTACTAATGATATAAATAATATAGCCTTAACAATGACACAGCTATTTAACGAAACATCGGGAAAGATTTTTAAAGTATTATTTGCTGTGATCTTTATGCTTTGTTACTCAATTACTTTATCGGCAATTGTATTGCCTGTGACATTTGCTTTTTGTGCTTTAAGCTGATTATTATTAGCTAAAGCTAGAGTGCCTTACATCAAGATGACTGATTATTTTGGTGACATGAATGCATATGTTGAAGAGATGCTAAAAAACACAAAAGTAACTCAATCTTTTGACAAAGAAAATGAATCATTTAACAATTTTGAAATAATAGCAAGAAATGTTAAAAAACAGTCATTTATCGGTGACGTGTATTCAAAATTCTTTGACCCATGATTTGTTGTTTTCTCAAACTTTTTGGTTTTAATAATTTTAGCAATTTCACTGCTTTTCAAAATAAACAACATTAATTTTGTCGGCGTTGTTGGCCAAGATGTTACTGCTTTAATTATTGGTTACATTAACTTAATGTTTACTTTTACAAGCACTGTGCAAATATTTTTTAACATAGTGTTCTCAACTCAAATTGGGGTAGCTTCAACTAACAGAATTTTTAAATTAGTTGGCTTAGAATTGCCTGCTGATATTGAAAATCCAATGTATTTAAAAGCTTCAACAATGCGTGGGCATGTTGAATTTGATAATGTTTCATTTAGATACAACAAAAATTCAAATAAATACCAACTAAAGAATGCTTCATTTTATGCTAAACCTGGCAAAGTTATTGCAATTGTTGGCCCTACAGGCGCAGGTAAGACAACAATTATTAACTTACTTAGCAAGTTCTATGACTATGAAGCTGGCTCAATCAAAATTGATGGCTTAGAGCTTAAACAAATCCCAAAAGATAACTTGCTTGAACTAATGACAGTTGTCTTGCAAGATTCATTTATGTTTAATGACACAATTATGAACAATTTAAAGGTTGCTAATCCAAATGCAACTGACCAAGAAGTAATTGAAGCTGCTAATATAACTAGCGCTCATCACTTTATCCAAAGTTACAAAAATGGCTATCAAACAGTCATAGAAAACAACGGAGCTAACCTATCTCAAGGCGAAAGACAGCTTCTTTCTATAACAAGAGCAATTTTAGGCGATAAAAAGATTTTGGTACTAGATGAAGCTACTTCAAATGTTGATTCAAATACAGAAAAAATTGTGCAAGATGCATTGCAAAATTCAATAATGAAAAACAAAACGTCATTTGTTATTGCGCATAGACTAAGCACTATCAGAGATGCTGATTTAATTCTGGTTGTTAATGACGGCCAAATTATTGAAAAAGGTAATCATAAAGAGCTAATGGCAGCACAAGGGTTTTACTACAACCTCCATCAATCTCAATTTAAGTAATAAGCTTCGGCTTATTTTTTATTGACTTTACTGATTTAAAAGCAATCAAAAAAAACAAGCTTTTTAAGCCTGTTTTATAGTCACTTTCGTGAAATGGTACGCCCGAGAGGACTCGAACCTCTGACCCAATGGTTAAAAGCCATTTGCTCTACCGCCTGAGCTACGGGCGCATTTATGCCCTCTAATTAAAGCGGACATCTGGTACCCAGAACTGGACTTGAACCAGCACGAACTAACGTTCGAGGGATTTTAAGTCCCTTGCGTCTACCTATTCCGCCACCTGGGCATCTTTTAAAATGCATTAATATTATATAGTATAAACAAAATATAGAAACAATTTTTTTAGGTTAATTTCTAAATTTTTGCTTACTTAATTCATAACAAATTACAGGCTAAAGAAGTAATTACAACAAATTAATTTTTATGTAAAATCAGAGTAACTTATTAAGCTAACATTATTCCTAAGATACTCCAGATATTTATTAACAATTTGACTTACATATTTTTTGTAAGGAGCAATAATAGGTGAATATGTTTCATAATAATATTTATTTGAATTATTTATTGTAATATCTAGATTATTGCTTTTGATAATGTAATCTCAAAAGATGTGTAGAAGTATATTTAACTCTTCAAGTGTAATATATATTTTGTAATTTTGCGCTAATTCTGGATAACGGTTAAAGTAGCGAATTCTTTGCACACTTGTATTATATTCATTACTATATATGGTAGCAGAATAATCGGCGGGTGTTTTATCATGTTTTAAACTCATTTTGGCCTCTATTGAATATAAAGGTATTTGATCAATTCATCAGTCATTGTGTAATACAGTCTTTTTTCTAATAGCGCTATAAAACAGTTTAATTCACTGATTTTCAGCTAAAGAATTGTTTGCATAATTATCAGGATAATTCAGTTTTAAATAGTCACTGAATGACATTTTGTAATCTCACACAAAAGTTGAATTAAGTTGTTTTGACATTTTTGGTATAGAAGCTTCATAATAAAATTGTTTAGCTGGATAACTGCTAATATCATTGTTAAAAATATTATGAATTTTAGTTTTTCTTATTTTCTGACTCTTTCAAATATTTTCCATTTTGAAATATTTGGGAACTCCGAAACCAGTTTTATTTTTTGATCAATTTTTTCTTCAATATTCATGCTCTGAAGATAGTTCATCAAAAGAAAATTTAGTATTTTTAGATGCATTTGTCTTTGAATAGGTAGCTGAACTAGTTAGCAATAGCTTAACTTCTGAAATTGACAATTCTCTATTTAGTTTATGTTGTAGTCTTGAAATAAGTCCGGTTATTAATGGCGCCGATTTACTTGTTCCTATGAACTCAAGTAAATATTTTATTTTTTTTCTTAATTTTGATGAACTGCTTTGTGCATCTATGTAACTTTTTATATTATCATAAATACTTTTGTATTTGTTTTCAATGATTATAGATTCTTTATCATTTTTATATGAGTTTCCATAAGTGGAAATTAAAGGGTATGTGCCCGTATTTTTTTGGTAAAGGAACTAAAAGGACTTGCTATATTGCTTCAATTAACAGAGCCTACAGAAATAATTCCATCATGATAGTGCAGACTTTGTCAATATGATAAGGCCTTAAAAAGTTTTTCCTTTCTAGTTTTTGGATCAATAAAACTAGGAAAGTCAAAGTCAGATATCCAATTGTTATCAAAATCATAAATTCAATTGTTGTTATTAAATGCTTTATCCAAAATAGCACGGATTGTTCTTAGCATTCTAGTGTTCGGTGTTTGATTAAAAAATGATTGAAAACTACTATAAATTTTGTCCTTTGAAATTATCCCGTTTTCCATAAATTCAGGCTGATTTAAAAATTCATTATTCCCCATTTCATTAGTAATTTCATTATTATCATTACCGCTAGATTGAATTATTTTTATATTGTTTTTTTGAGCATATTTTCCAATTTCGCTATAGTTTTTCTTAATCGATGACAAATTGTAAATTTGTTCATTTTCAAATAAAGTAAAATACACAATTGCTTTTGCAAGCAATAAATAAGAGTGTTTTAATCTTTTTTTGTCAGAAGTTGATAACGAGTTCATTACAGTAGAGTTTTTATATTTTGTAAAAATGTTTTTACTGTAGGATGAATTTGAAATATTGTAAATTAAGTCATATGGATTTGTTGGTCCTAAACTCATATTTATCAATTTAATGTCATATTTCTCATAAAAATTTTTGATATAGTCAATAATGTTAGCATTATTAAGTGATGAATAATATAGTAACGCATTTGGATTTATGCCAGTATCAGTTCCAATTAATGAACAAACTGCATATCCATGATCATCAATTGCTATGTTGGAGTCTTTAGCTTTATCTAGCAAAATTTTTTTGAAATGAAAATTTTTATTTTGAGAAAGAAAATAATCTTCGGTAGTATCGTGAAGTTCAATTATGCCAACCTTATCATATTTATTACTTTCATAATTTTGATGTGTGTCATCTCTATCTCATATTCCTAATTTGTCATAGTAAGGCTTGTAAAGTTTGATTAATTTATTATATAAAGCTTTGCTTATTGTTTCTGAGCTATTAGCATTTAATTTTATTTCGTTGTCATTATTTGGTAAAGAAGTTGCAACCATAATCATAGGCATAAAATATGCTGGTGCACATAGAAATTTAAAAGATCTGTTCATATCGTTAACTAAATTATAGTACTTAATATAATGAAATATCTTGATAATTTGCATTGATACCTATAAATTAGCCAAATTAGACAGATTACTAAATACTATTTTTAACATAATAATGTACATTTAATATATAACAAACCAATGATTATTAATAGTACTTAGAGTACAAACATTATGAATATTGAATGCCATGAACTTAAACGATATATTTTTTAATAAGCATTTTAATTTTTTCTATTTTTGAAAGCATCAAAAAAATATCGTCAAACAACGATATCTTTAATAATTCATTATTTTTTCATATTCATCTAAAGTGCCATGGTAAATAAAACTTTTATCTGGAGCAATTTCAAGAATAACATTAGCAACATTATTAACTAAAGCACGGTTATATGTTGTAAATATGCACCCACCTTTATAATTTTGCAAGCCTTGAATAACGCTATCGATACTTTCAGCATCTAGGTGATCTAGCGGTTGGTCTAAAATTAAGAAGTTAGCTTCTAAAAGCATCATTCTAGAGAACATCAATCTAGCTTTTTCTCCACCTGAAGTAATTCCTACTTTTTTAAACACTGAATCATTTGAAAAGAGCATTCTACCTAAGAAGCTTCTCATTCTATGATCTGAAACATCCTTAGTTTCTTCAGTTGAGTTATATGGCGGTCACTTGGCAAGTCAATCTATAATTGAAATATTTTCATTAAAGTATTTACTATTATCATTTGGATAGTAAGTGAATTTAACTGTTTGTCCCCATTTTATAGTACCTTTAGTAGGTTTAGCCTCACCAATTAAACACTCTAAAAATTTGGTTTTAGCAATGTCATCGTCGCCAATAAGCACCATTTTTTCACCTCTTGCAAGAGTGAAAGAAACATTTTCAAAAAGTGTTTCGCCTTGCTCATTTACATAGCTTAAGTCTTCAACTTCCAAAATGTCTTTACCAGGAGCTCTGTGAACTTCTCAATTAATGTATGGATATTTTCTATTAGAAGGCTTAATTTCATCTAATGTTATTTTTTCTAATGATTTTTTTCTACTAGTAGCTTGTCTAGATTTAGAAGCATTAGCACTAAAACGAGCTATAAATTGCTTTAGTTTTTCAATTTGCAATTCTTTTTTGGCGTTAGATTGCTTCATTAATTCTCTAGCTAGCTCACTACTTTCTTTTCAGAAAGTATAGTTACCAGTATACATTTTGGCTTCATTAAAGTCAATATCAACAATATTAGTGCACACATTGTCTAAAAAGTCGCTATCGTGAGATACAACAATAACAACATTTTCGTAATCGGCTAAAAAGTTTTCTAATCACTTGATAGCACGTAAGTCTAAATGGTTAGTAGGCTCGTCCATAATTAAAATATCAGGGTTGCCAAATAAAGCTTTAGCTAAAAGTACTTTAATTTTTTGATTAGCAGTCAATTGACTCATTGGCGAATTTCATTTTTCTTTAGGAATTTGCAAGCCTGATAAAAGTTCTTGGGCATCATTTTCAGCAGTTCAGCCTCCAAGAGCACCAAATTTTTCTTCTAATTCACCAGCATGTGTATAGTCTTCCATAGTGGCATTAGGATTAGCATAAATAGCTTCTTTTTCTTCTTTTATTTTAAAAAGATCGCTGTTACCTAAAACAACTACATCAGTAACATTCATATCATCATAAGCATTATGGTCTTGGCTCAAAACACTTATTCTACGGCCTTTTTCGACAATTATCTGACCTGAAGTTGGTTCAATTTCGCCTGCTATAATTTTTAAAAATGTACTTTTTCCGGCACCATTAGCCCCAATTATGCCATATGTGCTACCAGCTGTAAATTTTAAGCTCACATTTTCAAAAAGCTTCTTGTCACTAAAAATTTTGCTTAAATTTTGAACTTCTAACATTTTGTCTCCTCTTAATTATTTTTTATTTAACTTAAAATTTAAATATCAAAGCCAAGGTCTGCTTTAACTAGTTCATATTGACTAGGATTGTTGATTTTCATTAAATATAAAGCCATTTTTTGATGCATTATGATTGAAAAAAGCTCTTCTTTGTCAAGATTTTCTGGCTTTGGAAACATTGAATAGTCCATATATTCAATTTCTCTTTTAATATCTTCATCTGACACACTTATTTTTTCATTTCCGCCTAAAATATTATCAATTAGAACTAAATGATATGATGCAATTGAATTTTCTCTTGCTCTTTTTAATATCTTTAAGCCCTCACCAGTTTCATGAACAACTTGTTCATAAAGCATTTGTCTATGAGTTGGATCAGCAACATTAGATAAAATTGCATCAATATGATTATTAGTTGAGTGGAATATATTTTGCTCATTAACGCCAATTTCATTTTTTGAAACTATTGCATCTAGGGCTATTTCATAGTAACGTAGGAGAAAATTTGATGCATTATTCTTTGCTGTATCTTTTGCAATTTTTTCCTTAAAATCATTTAAAAAATTAACATCAGGCAGCATAGCTAAATGAATATTTTCATCTGTTAATTTAGTAGGCGCAGGACGCTTAATGTCCAAAATTGTTATAAAGAATGTTACACCATCAGGTGCAGTTGTTTGGAACTGTTCATTAATTTTGTGGCCAATAATTTCATTATTAAGTGAAAATTGATCAGTTTTTTCAGCCCTTGTTCGAATTTCTTTATCTTCGCCAATTATTTCATTTTTTAAACTTCTAGTTGCACTTCAAGTTACAACATCACCTTCAGTAATAGCATCATCAGCAGTAGTTAAAATTGGATATTCAGCAATAATTTTGTCAAAAGAACTGTCCAAAAACTCCTTTGGAACAGGCTTATAAGTAAAATCAATATCTAAATTAGAATAATCAACTTTTAAAATTTCATCAGAAGGATAATGTGTTATTGTTATGTCTATTTTAACCCCATTTTTATCTGGGCCATCAACTACAACAATTGGTGGAATAGCTACAAAATTAGGATCTTCTTGGCGTAATTGAGCAAACAATTCATCTAACTTACTATTTATAGTTTTGTTAATTGTGTAAACTTCAACATCACTTAAAGTTGACTTTTTGCCTTGTGAAGTTAGCTCAATAATTGACTTAGTTTTACTAGTTTCTCAACTTTTAGAATCTAAAACTATGTTTGCTTTTTTCTCTTTGTAATTAATCATCTATAAACCTACTTTTAATTTTTGTCTATATTTAAGACAGTAAAAAATAATATTTAAATTATATTTTAAATCCTGAATTTTTCAATAGTTATTTTGTAAAAGATGAAGAGTGACTAAATTTTACCAAAAAGACTTATTATTGAGCTTTTGGCAAAGTTAATGTCTTAAAATTGTGGTTTTAAATAGCTCAAATAAAACAAAATAAATAAAAAAAATAAAAAAATTGAAACACACGGCTAAGTTGTTATATAATTAGTTGCACTTATATTTTATATAGGTCAGAATTTAGGACATTTAAAAATTTAATGAAAGGAAAATAAAATGCCTACAACAAATCAATTGGTTGTTAATGGTAGAGAAAACAAAGTACGTAAGCAAAATGCTCCTGCTTTGAATCTTAGTTTTAATACTTTAACTAAGTCAGCTCGTAAATTACCTGCGCCATTTAAGCGTGGTGTATGTACTAGAGTTGCTACTATGACTCCTAAAAAACCTAACTCAGCATCACGTAAGTATGCTCGTGTTAAATTATCAAACGGAATGGAAATTACAGCATACATTGGTGGTGAAGGACACAACCTTCAAGAACACTCAGTTGTGCTTATTCGTGGTGGAAGAGTTAAAGACCTTCCTGGTGTTAGATATCATATAGTGCGTGGAACACAAGATTTAGCTGGTGTTGCTAACCGTAAGCAAGGTCGTAGTTTATACGGCGCTAAAAAAGAAAAGAAATAATTTAGAAATTAATTTAGAAAGAGGTAAAAAATGTCTAGAAAACATAGTGCACCTATAAGAAAAGTGCTTGCAGACCCAGTTTTTAATTCTGTATTAGTTACTAAATTAATTAACGCAATTATGCTTGACGGTAAAAAATCATTAGCACAAGATATCTTATATTCAGCATTTAACCTAGTTAAAGAAAAAACACAAAAAGACCCAATGGAAGTATTCCAAGCTGCAATTGACAACGTTACTCCTCAATTAGAAGTTAGAACCAGAAGAATTGGTGGTACAAACTACCAAGTTCCTACTGAAGTTTCTGCTAGAAGAAAACAAACCCTAGCTCTTAGATGATTAGTTCAGTATGCTCGTCTAAGAAATGAAAAAACAATGGATGTTAGATTAGCTAACGAAATTATTGATGCATCAAACAAAACAGGTGGAGCTATCAAAAAACGTGAAGACACACACAAAATGGCTGAAGCCAACCGTGCCTTTGCCCACTTTAGATGATAGTTTTATAAATTATTTTACTTTAGGAATTTATGGCTAGACAACATAAATTAGAAGATTACCGTAACATCGGTATTATGGCTCACATTGATGCTGGTAAAACAACAACTACTGAAAGAATTTTATTACACACAGGTAAAATTCACAAAATTGGTGAAACACACGATGGTGCTTCACAAATGGACTGAATGGCTCAAGAACAAGAACGTGGGATAACAATTACTTCTGCTGCTACAACAGCATTTTGAAAAGGCAAAAGAATTAATATTATTGACACCCCTGGCCACGTTGACTTTACTGTTGAAGTTGAACGTTCACTTCGTGTTTTAGACGGTGCTGTTACAGTGCTAGATGCGCAATCTGGTGTTGAACCACAAACTGAAACTGTTTGAAGACAAGCTACAACATATAGAGTTCCAAGACTTATTTATGTTAACAAAATGGATAAAGCTGGTGCAGATTTCTTTGCTTCAGTTAAGTCTGTAAAAACAAGGTTGAATGCTAACGCAGTAGCAATTCAAATTCCAATTGGTCAAGAAAGCGATTTCAAAGGTATTGTTGACCTTGTGGAAATGAAAGCTTATGAATATGACGGAAAACCTGAAGAAAATGCTAAGGAAATTGAAATTCCATTTGACTTACAAGCTTTAGCAAAAGAAAAAAGACAAGAATTAATTGAAGCTGTTGCAACATACGATGAAGAGTTTATGATGAAAGTTCTAGATGGTGTTGAACCTACTTTAGATGAACTTAAAGCAATGATTCGTAAAGCAACTTTAACTTCTGAATTTTTCCCAGCAGTTTGTGGAACTAGTTTCAAAAACAAAGGTGTTAAGAAAATGATTGATGCCGTTGTTGACTATCTTCCATCACCGCTAGATATTCCTGCTGCAAAAGCACATAAAGGTGAAAATGAAGAAGTTGATGTTCCTGCAACTGATGACTATCCTTTTACAGGTTTAGCATTTAAGGTTATGACTGACCCATTTGTTGGTTCATTAACATTCATTAGACTTTATGCAGGTACTTTACAAAAAGGTAGTTATGTATATAACTCAACCAAAGGTACAAAAGAAAGAATTGGCCGTTTAATTTTAATGCATGCTAATTCACGCAGTGAAATTGATGAAGCTAATGCTGGTGATATAGTTGCTGCTGTTGGCCTTAAAGGTACAACAACAGGTGATACTCTAATTGCTGAAAAAGCTCCTGAAATTGTTTTAGAAAGAATGGTTTTCCCTGAACCAGTTATTTCTCAAGCACTAGAACCTGAATCAAAAGATGCTATGGAAAAATTAGCATTAGGTTTACAAAAATTAGCTGCTGAAGACCCTACATTTAGAACATACACCGATGAAGAAACAGGTCAAACAATTATCGCTGGTATGGGTGAGTTACACTTAGATATTATTGTTGACCGTCTAAAGAGAGAACATGGTGTTAAAGCTAAAGTTGGTGCTCCTCAAGTTTCATACCGTGAAACAATTACTAAGAGTGCTGATGTTGAAGGTAAACACATTAAGCAATCAGGTGGTAAAGGTCAATATGGCCATGTTTGAATTAAGTTTGAACCTAATCCAGACAAAGGTTTTGAATTTGTTGACAAGATTGTTGGTGGTAAGATACCTAAAGAATACATTAAGCCAATTCAAAAAGGTCTTGAAGACAAAATGGCTAGTGGTATATTAGCAGGATATCCAATGATTGACATTAAGGCAACATTATTTGATGGTTCATACCACGATGTCGATTCATCTGAATTAGCCTATAAAATAGCTGCATCCAAAGCTTTAACTAAAGCTAAAGATTTAGTTGGAACAGTTCTATTAGAACCTATTATGGACGTTTCAGTTATCATCCCTGATGATTATTATGGTGATGTAATGGGCGATATTACTCGTCGTAGAGGTCAAATTCAAGAAAGTGAATTAAGAAACGATGGTGATCACATTTTACGTTGTTTAACACCATTAAGTGAAATGTTTGGTTATGCTACTGACTTACGTAGTATGACAGCTGGCCGTGGTAATTATCAAATGCAATTCCACCACTATGAAAAATGTCCTAAAAATATAGCTGACGAAATTATTAAAAAACGTAATATTCAGCTTAAAGACGAAGATTAATTACTTAATAAAGCACTCTAATAAGGAGTGTTTTTTATTGCAACTGAATTTAATAAATGGAACAATTCATGTCTTGGTTTTCAAATATTTTAAAGTTGTTTAGAATTTATACATATAAATTTTTTAATGAAAATTTATATAAATTAAAGGCAGGGATTATGAAGCGAAAATTTATTTTAGGTCTTGGAGCAATATCTACTTTAGCAGCTATTCCAACAATTGCCGCTACTTGTGGAGTTTCTTCACCAGCAAAAGTTGCTAAAGCTAGAGCAGCTTATGAAGATGCTTTTAAGAAATTTAATGATGCAGTTGAATCAGACGTTAAGGCATTAGTTGAAAAGAAAAAAGCTATTAATGCTAAAGATATTTCAAAAGAGCAAAAACAAAAATTAATAGCTGAAAAAGATGCATGAGTTAAGACTAGAACTCCTATTTTACAGGACTTAAGGAAAAAAGCTAATGATGAATTTAAGAACCTAAAGAAGGTTCAAAAGAACTTTAAAACACAAGTTGTTAAAATCGTTCACACTAATGATGAACACGGCCGTTTAGTGTTTGATGATGGTAAGTTTAACAACTATTCAGGTATGCAAGGGCTAGCTGAAATTTTAAATAAAGACTTTGACAGAGACTTATTACTTTCAGCAGGTGACTTAATTCAAGGGCTTCCTTTATCAGATTCAGACAAAGGATTAACTATTTCAAAAGTTGCTAAAGAAATGAATTATCAAGCAGTAGCTATTGGTAACCACGAATTTGATTATGGTTTAGAACATATGTTCAATATTGAAAGAGAAACTGCTGGGATGCCATTTTTATCAGCTAACATTGTATGAAATGAAAAAGCTGTTAGTGAAAAAATTAAGACAAAAGATGGCAAGTTAGCTGTTAAGGATGAAAAAGTATTTACTCCATACATTATTAAAACACTAGATTCAGGAATCAAAGTTGGTATTATGGGTATTACTACTCCTGATACACAATGAACAAGTAATCCTAAAAACTCAGTTCATGTTACTTTCTTAGATCCTATTGAATCAGGCAAGAAAACTGTGGAAGAGTTAAAGTCTAAGGGTGTTAATTTCATAGTTGCTTTAACTCACTTAGGAGTTAATAGACCTGATACAAGATGAGATTCAAGAGAATTTACTAAAAATGTTGAAGGTGTTGATTTAGTACTTGACGGCCATTCACACACAAGAGTTGATATTGAACGTAAAGATGAAGAAAAAGGATTTTTAACTCAAGCAGAGTGCTACACAAGATACTTAAGTGAATTAGATTTAGTTGTTGATTCTGAAACTGGAAAAGTTAGCGAAGTTAAACAACACTTAAGAACAATTGAGTACACTGAATTACTTGGTGGTAAGGAAAATTCAATTCAATCTATTAAAGATATGATTGGCAAACTAAAAGAAAAGTTTGATGCTGTTAATGATAAAGTTGTGTTTAAGTCAAGTGTTGAATTTAAGCACACTGAAGAAGTGAAGATTAAGCCAGGCGGTGGCGAGAGAGAAATCCCAATCTGAAGAGGAAGAGCACAACAAACTAATTTAGGTACATTTGCTGCTGATGCTGCTGTTTATGACTTTATTGAAAATAAACCTAAAGTCAATGGACAAGAAGTTCAATTTAGTGATGATAATGTTATTGGATTAGTAAATGGTGGTGGTTTGCGTCAAGACACTCAATCTGGAGATATTAAGAGAGCTGATCTTTTAGGAATTTCACCTTTTAGTAATAGAATTGCTGCTGTTCAAGTAAAAGGAAGCGTTTTACTTGAGGCTATGAAGCATGGAGCTTCAAAAGTATTCTCAGGAGCATATGCTCAATATTCACATAATGTTAAAGCAAACATTAATTTTAAAGAAACTAAAGGCGACAAATTTGTCTATGAATTAGACGAAAACAGTGTAAAGATAAACGACAAAGCAGTTGATAAAAACAAAGATTATTACATTGTTACAAATGACTTTATTTTAATTGGCGGTGACGGCTATGAAATGCTTGACTATGTTAAACACCCTGAAAAGGCAAAAAGTGTATTTGAAGGTGGAGACATTTTAGAAAGCTACATTAAATTTGGTCAATTTATTACAAACAAAGAAGCATCAAAAGAATCAACAAATCCATTTGGAAAACGCAAGATTGAAAATTATAAAGACATAGAGCAAAAGAACATTGAAGTTAAACACACCAAGTAATAAAAATAAAAAAAGCAGGGCGCCCTGCTTTTTGTTTATGACTGTTTTATAGCACTATTCGAATAAAACTGTATATCCTACTGGTGAGTGGTCTGAAATTCCGCTTCTTATATATCCATAGTCTGATTTATAAGTTTTTCTTGATGATGACTTAACATAATTTATTCAATCAGTCAATGAATTTATATTTTTATAAAGAAAAATATTATTAACAAAGTCATATAGTTTAAATATTTTTGGATTGCTATATTTTAGTTTCGAACGATGGATTATCTTGTCATATGAATTAGCATATTTATTAAATGAAGTGCTAAGTGAAGTGTTGTTTTCACTTGTGGGTTCAAAAACATTTTTGTAGATTGCATTTTTAGCAATTCAGCTAAAAGCATCATTATGATTGCTTGCTTTTATATTAGTATCACCAGCAAAAAACAAGTCTTCGTTTTCTCCGTCTAAGTCATTAAAATAGTCAAATACGTATTGAAGGTTATGTGCTTCATTTAATTCTGATGAGCCGGCTCCTCTAGAAGCAACCTCAGTTGTCGATTTTTTAACACCGGGGCTATCAAAGTGACCTATTATGTAAGTAAAGTCATTATTTTTTAGTTTGTTATTTAAGATTTTAAATTTCATTCCATATGGAGGTCTTAAATAGTGTTTTACATTACCGCCAAAAGGAGTTTCTTTAAACTCTGGGTTATCTTTTTTGTATATTTTTCCAATAGAGCCATCATTAAATTGAATTGGTTCTAATTTATTTGTTTTATATAAAAATCCTGCAAATTCACTTTCGCCACTTTTTTTGTAGCTAGGATTAGAAAGATATTTGTCGGAAACTCTGTAAGCTCATCTATCTAGCGATGAGATTTTCTTGCTTTGCTCATTTAATAGTTTTATTAACTCATCTAAATGAGTGGTATTGCTACCCTTTAATTCGACCAATCCTACTAAATCATAGTGTTGTTGGGCAATTACTGAAGCTAAAGCTTGAGTTTTAAAGTAGGCTGAACTAAGAGATGATGGTGAATAATTTAAAACATTTCAAAGCCAAATATTTATATCTTTGAATGCGCCTGAATTTGCGCTATTAAGTCCACCTGATATATTATCATTTTGTGCCTTATTTATAGGGGTATTGGTAGAACTAGAAATAGTTATTTTCGAACTATCACTATCACCAAAAGGTATAAAACAAGATACTGAAGCACTTAAAGATCCTGCAGCAGTTAGTATCCCCGCTGATGTATAAATTCACTTTACTTTTTTCATAACAATTTAATTATATCCTCTATTATAATTTAACTAATAGATTAAGTGCAAATTATATGTAAATCGGCCTAAATTTCTTATAATAGAATTATTGTTTAATATGAAAGGTCACAAAATGTCAAAATATTATTTAACAAATAGAGACGAAAAGATGCTATTGATAGCACAATATGAAGAATTAGATAAATGTGATAAATATAATTTTTTAAGCAAGCGTTATGGTGCAATTACTGAATTTCATAATGAAAATGTTGCATATATTTATCTAACAAGTAAATTAGAAAGCTATGATGACTTGGTTGAATTAATAGACAACAATATTATTGGCAGAAAGAGAGAATATCAAATTGATATTAACTCTTTTGCTAAAAAAATATTTAGCATTGAAGATGTTATCAAAGCATTTTATTCAAGAATCATATTTCATGAAGCTTCATTATTTAATCTTAAGAAATCAGTAGCAGCTAAAAGCAATTTCACATTTTTATTTAATGATGAAAAATACAAAGAATTAGCGCACAAATTTGAAGTTATCGCCAATAATCGTAACAAGTGCAGAAACTTACAAGTTATGCCCGAAAACTACTGTAATTCAGTATCATTGGCAAATTTTATAGTAGATGTTTCTAATATTAAAAATGTAAAAGTTATAGTTTTAGATAAAAGCAAAATTCAAGAATTAGGTATGAATTTGCTTTTATCAGTTAATAAAGGTTCAACTCACGAGGCTAGAGTTGTTGTACTAGAGTATAACGGCAATCCTGATTCAGATGAAAAAATTGTGCTTGTTGGAAAAGGTATAACATTTGATACTGGAGGTGTAAATACTAAAGGATATCATATGGAAGGTATGAAGTATGATATGTCTGGCTCTGTAATTGTAGCTTATGCTTTAAAATCTTTAGCTGAGCTTAATGTTAAGAAAAATGTAGCTGCAGTTATGTGTATAACTGATAATAGAACAAATGGTGATGCTTCACTTCCAGAAAATGTATATAAATCAATGTCAGGACTATCTGTAGAAGTTACTGACACTGATGCTGAAGGAAGATTAGTATTAGCTGATGGTCTATTTTACGGTGCAAAAGTGCTTAATGCTACTTGCTTAGTGGATGTTGCAACACTAACAGGGGCAATTTTAAGTGCTTTAGGCAAGAGTTATTCTGGAATATGATCAACTGATGACAATAACTGAAGTATATTTGAAAAAGCTGCTAAGATAGCTAAAGAAAAAGTTTGAAGAATGCCATTACACGAAGATTTTCATGAACCAAATAAAGCAAGCATTGTGGCAGATTTAAATAACTATAATAATGATGAATTATCTGATTCAAACACAGCAGCAATGTTTTTAAAACAGTTTACAAACAATGTTCCTTATATACATTGCGATGTAGCGGGAACAGCTGATTTAAAAGGTAAACCATTAGGTGCTTTAGTTGATACACTAGTTGAATTTGTTATTCAAAAATAGGTTAGTGTATGATGAAGATTTTACCAACAAGCCTGTTTTATAGGATAATTAAAAAATGAATGTCTGGGCATTCATTTTTTTACATACTAAAACAATCTAACTTATTCACATCTAAAAAGAATTAATCATGCTGATAAATAAGTAAATATGTTTCTATTATTTTTATTTACCACCATTATGTAGGTAGCCTTGGCAAAATATAAAATTATTAATAATAATGGACTAATGATTGTTGGCGCTGAATAAATAAAAACTCAATGAATTAATTTTAAATTTACTCCTGCAGTAGTAGTTATAATGAGGAATAAAAAGCTGGAAATTCATGTTATGCATAGCCACAAGTAGTTAGCTAAATTGCCATTGATAACGGTGTATTGAGATTTTTTATTGTATATAAGTGGAATTAGATTATCAATTATCAAGAATTTAATAATTAAACTAATAGAGAAAACCAAATTAATTCCGTACAAAATTGGATCTGGATAATTATTATTAAAATCTGAAGTATAACGTATAACTTGTAGACTTGCAAAATTCACAAACATAATAATTATGTATGTTAAGTATCAGAACCAATCAACTCAAAATTGAGCAATTAATAATAAAGAAATCTTTTTGTTTTCTACATATGATTCTTTTATATGTTTGGCAAGCAATATTTTTTAGAATTTTCAAAATCATTTGTGTTTATTATTAATTTGACTATTGTTGGCAGTATGAATAACAAATGAATAATGCAAAATAAGATGATAAACACAATCTTCAGCGCTGAATAAGCAAACTGCTTTGAATAAAATCAATTTTAATGCCATTTGAGTTAACTTCAAAATACTGTATGTAATCAATTGATTGAAGCACTAAATCAATTACAAAAAAGGCAAATATAGTAATTAGTGATAACAGTGTAAAAGCAATCGTAACATTTCGCTTTTTGCTAGATTTTAGCTGAAACAAGGTTCATAAACATGATTGCATGGATAAATTTAAATTATGCATAATTCTTCCCTTCTCTATAATTTAATTATATTAAATTATTCATACCGAAATTTAGGGTTCAAAGACATACAATAATTTTTGGCAAATTTTTTATATATTTATGGAATTGTTTCATATCATAATGGATATTAATTTATGCCTTCTTATTTAACGAATAATCATCAAAAAATATTTTGCAAAACATATTTTTAGTATAAAATTATATTGCTTATGCAAATGTAGTTCAATGGTAGAACACCAGCTTGCCATGCTGGATACGGGGGTTCAATTCCCCTCATTTGCTCCATATATTTCTAAATACCGTAAAGTGCTGTAAAACAGCATTTTTTTACACTTTTATTATTTATCTTCAATTGCACTTATGCCAGGAAGTTCCAAGCCTTGTAGGAATTCTAATGAAGCGCCGCCACCTGTTGAAACATGAGAGAATTTATCTTCCATACCTAATTTTTGCACTGCAGCAACACTATCACCACCACCAACTACTGAGTAGCATGAATCTAATTCTGATATAGCTTTAGCTATTTCTAGAGTTCCAGCACTAAAGTTATTAAATTCCGCCACACCCATTGGGCCATTTCAAACAACAGTTTTAGCACCAGCCAAAGCTTCTTTAAATAGCGCTATTGACTTAGGGCCAATGTCTAGTCCCATTTGATCTTCAGGGATATTTAACTCGCAGTAAACTGGCTCAACGTCAGCATATTCTTTAGCACATGCATTATCAACCGGAAGAATAACTTTTGTGCTGTTTTTTTCTAAAAAGTCTTTAGCAAAAGGCAAGAAGTCATCTTCGCAAATTGATGTACCAATGGTATAGCCAAGCGCTTTTTTAAAGGTATAAGCCATGCCACCACCAATTATCATCTTATCAACTAGTGGAATTAAGTGTTCTAAAACTTTAATTTTGTCACTAACTTTAGCACCACCAATAATAGCTACATAAGGATGTACAGGCGCTTCAATTGCTTTTGTAAGCGATTCAATTTCCTTTTGCATCAAGTAGCCAACAACTGAGTGCTTAATGTGGCTTGCAATGCCAACATTAGAAGCGTGAGCTCTGTGTGCTGTACCAAAAGCATCATTAACAAATACATCGCCTAATGAAGCTCAATATTTGCCTAATTCAGGATTATTTTTGCTCTCAGCTTTTTCGTTAATATCTTCATAACGAGTATTTTGCATCAAAATAACATCACCATTATGCAAGCTGTTAATTGCATTTTCTAATTCAATGCCCCTTGTCGAATCCACAAATAAAACAGGCTTATTCAACAATTTTGCTAGTTCAACTGAAACAGGGAATAAATCATTTTTTACCATATCTTCAGCACTTTTAATTCTGCCTAAGTGTGACATTAAAATTAATTTTCCGCCTTCATTAATTATTTTCTTAATTGTAGGTATTGCTGCAACTATTCTTTTATTTGAAGTAATAACTCCATTTTTAATTGGTACATTGAAGTCTGCTCTCATTAAAACTTTTTTGCCCATAAACTTGATATCATCAATACTTTTTTTCATATTTGTCCTTTTAATAATGAATGATAATTAATATTATTATAAATTATATTTTGCGCTTTAGTCTTACTATGAGTACTAATATGAAATTAATTTAGGAAACAAAAGGCACTAAAGAGCTTATAAAGCTGTTTCATAGTTATAGTCAACTTATAGTTTAATTAACAGATAATATATAATTATATTTAAGACTAAATATTAAGATAAGGATTAACAATAGCTATGGATATAAATAAATATATTTCTGCATACTTCCATAAAACTAATGAAATATTAAAAACAGAAAACCCAGATAACATAATAACATTGCAGTTTTTTCAAAGAAGAGATAATACACTGCTAGCTGGGATGGAAGAAGCATTAGAGTTTTTAGAAAAGCACACAGATACATCAAAATATAAGATTAGATATCTTAAAGATGGCTCAGTAATGAATAAATTTGAGGTAGCGCTAGAATTAACAGGTCACTACCAAGATTTTGGCATTTATGAAGGCATTATTGATGGAATTTTAACAAGAAGCACATCAATAGCAACTAATGCATATGAGTGTGTTAAAGCCGCTAATGGCAAGGAAATTATATTTATGGGCGACAGAGCTGATCATTATTTATTGCAAGTAATTGACGGCAAGGCTGTTTCAATAGCTGGTGTAAGTGCAATGTCAACGGATGCTCAAAATGTTAATCCTTCACACTCATCTTTTGGTTCAGTGCCACATATTTTGATTCAAAATTTTGCTGGTAATACTGCTAAAGCAATGGCTGCATATGCAAAAACTTGACCTGGAGACCAAATTATTTCACTAGTTGATTATCACAATAATGTAATTGAGCAGTCATTAGAATCATTTAAGGAATTAGGCAACCGCCTTTATGGTGTAAGGGTGGATACTTCAAAGAATATGAAGGATAAAATGTTTGACAATGAGCCTGATAATAAAGAATATTATGGTGTTAACATTGAGATGATTAAAAGGCTAAGAAAAGCTTTAGATGAAGCAGGTGCTAAGGATGTTAAAATCATTGTTTCATCTGGCTTTAGTGCAGAAAAAATTAGAAAATTTGAAGAAGCCAAAGCCCCAGTTGATTCTTATGGAGTAGGTCAAGCAATGTTTAAGTTTGAGTGCTTTTTCTCAGCTGATGCAGTTTTATTAAATGGAAATAATGAAGCTAAAGAAGGCAGGATGTATCGTCCTAATAGTAAATTAATTGATTATAATTAGCTTATGGTACTATAAAACAGCCATTTTAGTAAAAGCAGCTATTTTTTAATAGCTCTAAATATAAGCGAAGCAAATTATTAAAAACAAAAGAGTCTTATTATTAAGTATAATATTAATATTAAGATAAAAAATATTAGAAACTAATACTCATATATAGGAGATTATATGGCTTACAAAAAACCTCAAATTTCTAATGAAATTGTTCGTTATGTTGGTGAGATTTCAACTACAGTTGGCGGCTATAAAAAAGAGTTGAATCTTATTTCATGAAATGGTGGAGAAGCTAAATACGATATTAGAGACTGAAATAATGATCACTCTCGTTCAAGCAAGGGCATTACATTAACTTTAGAAGAGTTAAAAAATTTAAGAGACTTACTTATCACTGAATTAGCTGATAAATAAATTTATGATTCTTTTTATTTAATTTTTCCTTCATAAGGAATATTTTGTTTTTCTAACAAAAGGAGAAGTATGTTTAAATTATCGAAAGCAGTAGCTAAAGATTTAGATGATATTTTTAGCTTTTTAAATAATGATAAGTTGCTTAACTTCTTTTTTATTGGTGATATTCAAGCATTTGGGCTTGATGCTGAGTTTATGCCTGTGTTTGTTAATAAAGATGATAATAAGGTTAATTGTGTAATTTTAATTTACTATGAAACACTTTTAATTTATGATCCTTTTAACTTAATAACAATTGAGCAATTAGAGAAATTAGTTAAAGAGCATAACATTAAAACAATTAATATTAGTGATAAAATCTTTAGCCATTATGCTGCTTATTTTGAAAAAAATAAGGAAGTCTATGAAGTAAATCATCAAGAATTAGCTTACTGCGATAAAAGCATTAATGATATGGATTTATCGGAAGTAAAAAGGGCTGAGTATGATGATTTAGAGCAAATTGTTGAATCTAGAATGCAAATTGGTGAATTTAAGTTACTAACTTCAAGTTATCAAAAAGAATTGGAAAGTTACCAAAACTCCTATAAAAAAGGCATTTTAGATCCTTTTATTATTAAAAAAGACAACAAGGTAGTTGCTAATGCATTAGTTGCTATTAAAACAAATGATTCAGTTTTAATAGGCGGAGTTTATTGTTTAAATGAATATAGAAACAAAGGATATGCTACTAAAACTGTAGTTGCTTTAACAAATCATATTATTAATGATGAAAAAAAGACTGCAATGCTTTTTTATCACAATCCTGCTGCCGGAAGAATTTATCACAGAATAGGTTTTATACCTTGCGGTAATTTATATACAATTTCAGTCATGAATGAGTAGCACTTAAAAAAAGAGGTAAATATGCTTAATTTTTTAGAAAACAGAATACAAAAGTCTATTAAAAAAATGGCTAGCAAAACTGTTGTTAGTGAAGAAGATATTTTAGGTGTAACTAGAGATATCAAAATGGCCTTGCTAGAAGCTGACGTTAACTTAAAGGTAGTTAAAGATTTTGTGGCTAATGTTAAAGAAAAAGCACTTAGTGCTAATTTAGTTGGCACACTTAATGCTGAACAAACAATGATTAAAATTGTGCACAATGAGCTAGTTGACATTTTAGGCAAAGAAGTTAGGCCAATTGAAATTACAAAAAAGCCATATATTATCATGATGACTGGGCTACAAGGTAGTGGTAAAACCACAGCTTGTGCCAAAATTGCTTATTTTCTAAAGAAGAAAAACCAAATTGAAAAACCTCTTTTAGTTGCTGCTGATATTTATCGTCCTGCTGCTGTGCAACAATTAGTGACACTAGCTAAAGGCATACAAGTTGATTATTTTGAAAAAGGCACTAATTTTTCTGCACAAGAAATAGTTAAAGATGCTTTAGTCTTTGCAAAAGAAAATAAAAATGATCTTATTATCATTGATACTGCAGGTCGTTTGAGTATTGACGAACCTTTAATGAATGAATTATGAGAATTAAAAAACATTAGTGAGCCACAAGAGGTCTTTTTTGTAGCTGATGCACTTAGTGGTCAAGATATTATTAATGTTGCAAGCACTTTTAATGATAGATTAAAATTAACTGGCTCAGTTATAACAAAGCTCGATTCTGATGCGCGTGGTGGTGCTGCACTTAGTTTTTCTAAAGTTTTATCATTACCAATAAGATTTATTGGTACTGGTGAAAAAATTAGCAATCTAGATCTATTTTACCCAGACAGAATGGCTGATAGGATTTTAGGCATGGGCGACGTTATGAGCTTAATTGAAAAAGCTGAAGAAGTTATCGACCCATCAATGGCTAATAATATGGTGGCAAAACTGTTACGTGGCAATTTTACAATTGATGATTTAATGAATAATTTAATGCAAATTAAAAAACTTGGAAAAATGAGCAAAATTTTAAAAATGATTCCTGGTTTAGCCAACAAAATTAATCCTGAAAAAATTGAAGAAGCAGAAAGAAAATTAGCAATTTATGAAATATTAATTAGCTCAATGACGCTTAAAGAAAGAAAAAATCCTAAATTGCTCAAGCAAGCTTCTAGAAAGAAAAGAATTATGGAAGGCTCAGGTAGAAGTGCGCAAGAGTATAACAAGCTTTTAAATGACTTTGACCAGATGTCAAAAAATATGACTGAAATGGCTAAAAGAGTAAAGAGTGGAGACTTCTCTGAGCTTAATAAATTAGGTTTTGGCTCTGGTGGATTTTAATATATAATTGGGAAATATATGAAAGCAATTAATAATTTTCTAGTTCCTAGACTTTTTAGCGAAAAATATATTGAAGGCACTTTGGCATTTAAAAACAACCATGGTGCGCTTTTGTCGCAATCAATTTATTGATCTTTTGTAGCAGCAACATTAGTTGCTTCGTTATTAATAAGCTTATTTAGGCGTGTAATTAAAGAAGATTATGCAAGAGCTACAAAAATAATGTTTATGCAAAAAGTGCTGTTTTGAAGACTTTTTGGGATATTGTCATTATTAGGAATACTAGCAAGAATAGGAATTGTTATATATACTGATTATGCATTTAAATTCGAGGTATTGCCCCTTCATTTTTGCCGGCTTATGGTTATTTTCTTGTCAATTGCAATGATTATTAATCGACCTGATTTAATTAAATACTTCGGATTCTTAAGCGTTTTTGGTGCAATTTCTGCTCTATTTGTACCATCAATGGGTGAATATTCAGGTGCTGATAGCTTCTGATTCTGAGATTATTTACTACTTCATGTTTATTCATTTATTGTTCCATTTATTTTATTTGCGATTTCTAAATTTGAATACACATTTAAAACAACTGTTGAAACAATTGCATTCTTTGTTGTACTTTGTTTAGTAATGTTTGGTTTAAATTTTGCTCTTGATACATATGCAAAAGATCCAAGCTGAAAATCAAATTATTGATACTTAGGTCTTAATGAAAATAATGATTTATATGAAAAATTTGGTAAAGTAATGGCTTGACCAACTCATATCTTGCTTTTCATTTTTTTAGGCATTGTATTAACAGTATTATTTGTTGCCATTTGAGCTCTTTTTGTCAAATTACACATTGTCAAAGTAGAAGGAAAAATTAAAGCTTACACCACTCGCTCTGAGTTTTGAGCAAGTTACAAAGAGTCAATGAAACAATTTTTCAAAAAAGATAAAAAACCTAAAAAAGACGAATTTGCTACCAGCACAAATTAATTGAGCAATTCGCTTTGCTATCTTACATTTTAATATAAAATAATTTTTACAACAAATAGCATATAGAGTTGCGGAGCTTTGCTAGCTATGATGCAAGCCAACCTGCATATTATTGTAAGGTGGACAGCAAGAGATATATTATCTAACATGCTTTATGATAAATTTTCTCCCGACCTATTTGCATAAATAAATAGGCGGGTGTTTTGTTTTATGAGCATTAAAAGAAAAGTATTATTCACTAGTGAATCAGTTGGTTTAGGTCATCCTGATAAGATTTGTGACCAAATTAGCGACGCTGTAATTGATGAATTTATCAAACAAGATCCTTACTCAAGATTAGCAATAGAAACTGTTGCTTCTGGCAATCAAATTTATATAACAGGCGAAGTAGCATCTAATGCCACTGTAGATATAAAAGATGTCGCACTTAAAACAATTTTTGATATTGATAAAGATTATCAAATCAATGTACCTGAAGTTATTTTAAATATTAAAAAGCAAAGTGATGATATTGCTCAAGGTGTGCTTTTAGATGATGATGAAATTGGTGCGGGCGATCAAGGAATTATGTTTGGTTACGCAACAAATGAAACTCCAGAATATATGCCTCTTGCCATAACTTTAGCACACAGAATAGTGCAAAAGGCTAGTGAATTAATTAAATCAGGCGAATTTAAGCATGCTAAAAGCGATATGAAAAGTCAAGTAACTTTAGACTTTTCTGAAGAAAAAGTTAAAGTAGACACTGTTTTGTTTTCATGTCAACATGATGAAAATTTTGACGAAAAATCCTTTAAAACAGTCATTAAGGAAAAAATAATTTATCCAATCATGGATGAATATAATATGAATATGCCAAGCAAAATTTTAATAAATCCAACTGGCAGATTTGTAATTGGTGGAATTGTAGGTGATGCTGGTTTAACTGGTAGAAAAATAATTGTTGATACATACGGCGGAACTGCACATCATGGTGGAGGCGCTTTTAGTGGCAAGGATGCTACAAAAGTTGATCGTTCTGCTGCCTATGCATGTCGTTGAATAGCCAAAAATTTAGTCGCTGCTAAAGTCGCTGATAAGCTTGAAATACAAGTATCCTATGCTATAGGTGTTGCTGAACCTGTTTCAATTTTTGTTGATACATTTGGAACCAACAAAGTATCTAATGAATCAATTATTGATGCAACAAATGCTATTTTCGACTTAAGACCAAGAGCTATAATTCATGAATTAGGACTAAGGAAGCCTATTTATAAAAATACAGCTTGCTTTGGCCATTTCGGCCGTAAAGACATTACGTTTCCTTGAGAAAACTTAGACAAAGTCAATGAAATTAAAGAATATTTTGGCATAAAATAAGTATAAAATATTATGCAAACTAAAGCATTATGGTAAAACATATAAATCACCATATTAAAAGGGGTCACACGCATGCGTAAAATTGTTAGAGTCAAGAATAAATTACGTGCTGAAAAAAAGATTACACAAATTACAATTAGAACAAGCACGTGACAAAAGAAGAGCTGAAAGAGCAGCTGCTGAACAAGCTAAATAATCATTTCAAAAAGTAAAAAAAATCAAGCAAACAACTGCTTGATTTTTAATTCTTGATTTAGTTTAATTTTTCCCTTAGCTCTATAAAACAGTTAGATAATAAAATTTCATTATCATTTGTATCTTGTATAAGCAGTCTATAAGCGGCTTTGTTTTTTTTAAAATCTATTTCGTCAAGAATTGAGATGAGCGGAATTAATTGATTATTTTCATTATAGATTGAAGAGTCATATGTTTTTTTATTAAGTTTAAATACTAGTGTAACTGCATCTCTAAAAATATTTAAGCTTGAGTTAGTAAATTCAATCCTAGTAGAGACATTTGTATCAGGTTCTTTAAAAGTGTATGCTTTTGTTTCTATTCCATCAGGACTTTTATAAATTTCGCACTCAGCATCAATTTCAGTTTCAATCTTTACATTTTCAGTATTTGGTTGCTTGACTAGTGAAGTAAATATTAATTTCATTGTGAAAGTCTTTTTAAAATTATGTCTTTGCCAAATAAATAAATTGATTTAGCTAATTCTGGCCCATGCTCAATGTAAGTTGTTGCAAGTCTAATAGGCATAAACAAATTTTTGCCCTTTTTGCCTGTTTTAAAGGCTACTTGGTCAATTGCTTCTTGAATTTGGCTAATTGTAAAATCCTTATTTTGAAACTCATTTTTAAAAGAAAGCACAACTTCAAGATCAGCTTGAGTTAGACTTGGAGCAGTTTCTGAAGGCTTATCATAATTTTCTTTTTCAACTAATAGTTGCTTAAGCGCAAACACACTTTGTTTAAAAGTATCAACAAATAAATTTGTTCACTCATCATTATTTAAATTTAGCTTATTAATAATTGATTCATTATCCATATTTTTAATATATTGTTTTGAGAATCATTGCATTTTTTTAATGTCAAATTTTGAAGGCGACTTACTTAATCTTGAAGGTTCAAATTTAGCAATAATTTCATCATGAGTCATTACTTCAGAATTATCAGCACTAGTTCAACCTAAAAGTGATAAGAAGTTAAAAATAGCGTGCGGATCATAGCCATCGTTTTTATAATCTTCAATAAATTGTTTTAATGATGTATCCCTTTTTGAAAGTTTTTTACCTTCCATATTGGTTATAACTGTAAGGTGTCCAAATTCAGGAGCCTTTCAGCCAAGTGCATTGTAAATTGAAAGCTGTCTAGGAGTATTAGTAATATGCTCTTCTCCTCTTAAAACATGAGTTATTTCCATATCAAAATCGTCAACTACTACTGCAAAATTATATGTAGGATAACCGTCTGATTTTTGAATAACTCAGTCACCAATATCGTTAGAATCAAAGCTAATTTTACCTCTTACAATGTCATCTCATTCATAAACAACATCTTTGGGCATACTAAATCTTATTGAGTATTCGCCGGCTTTATCTCTTTTTTGTTTTTCTTCTTCGCTTATCTTAAGCCAGTTTTTGTCATATCTAAAAGAAGCTATTCCATTCTTTTCAGCTTCAGAGTGCTGCATTTCTAATTCTTCAGAAGTGTCATAAGATTTGTAGGCAAGGCCTTTTTGTACTAATTCATTCGCAATCTGTCTATATCTTTCTAATTTTTCGCTTTGTCTATATTTTCCATATTTTTCATTAGGATTTAATGGGCTTTCATCAGGAATTATTCCTAATCATTTTAAATTTTCTAACTGACTTCTTTCACCATCAGCCACATTTCTTTTAACATCAGTATCTTCTAGCCTAAAAACAAAAGTACCATTGTAGTGTTTAGCAAATAGATAGCAAAAAAGAGCAGTTCTAGCACCACCTATATGTAAGTATCCAGTTGGACTAGGAGCATATCTAGTTCTAACTTTATTCATAAATAATTCTCCGTTTTGATAAAAATAAACTTGTAAGTTTATAAAGTTGATTTAAAAACTAATTATTAGTTTTGCTAATCCTAAATAATATATTTAATATTATAAGCATTTTAATTTACAGTTTTTAAAATTATCAAACAATAAAAAATGTCCATAATATAAAAATATTTTCATACATTTTGAGTATGGCATATTTTTTGCATATTAGAGCCAGTTAAATAGAATTGTATAATTGAATTAGTTGGTATATTTTCGTCATTTTTAGCATTAGTTTTCCAAAGGATAATAAATGAAAAAGCCTACTTTATTGATGTTAACACCCATTATTATACCTTCATTAGCAATTAGTTGCACTAATGGTCAGTCTAACAGTAACAAAGATATTTCGAAAATAATCATTAATCCTGCAATTCCTGGAAATATACCTGGAACGCAAGATCATTCAACTCCTAGCGATAAGGATAAGCAAGATAAAAACGATAATTCACATACTCATACAATTCGTAATAATGAAGTTTTAAAAGTTAAAATTAGCTATGTTGATAATGATAAGGTAATTAAAGAAGTAGAGTATGTTAAAGGCGAAGTATTGTATCCAATTTCTCTATCTGAATTTACAAAAGAAAAACACAAATTAGTTGGCTATTATTTAGACAATAAGTTTACTAATAAGTTACCAGTCAATTTTCATCCTACTACTGATACTAAAATATTTTTAAAATTTGAAGAAATAAAAAATCCTGTTTTTACTGAAAACGACCATAAATTAGTCTCTTTAGTCAATTTAAGCCTAAAAAATCAAAATGTTAAGATTGCTAAGTATAATGATATTGACTATATTGACTTAGATCAATTTATCGAGCTATCTAAAGATGTGCTTGTACTTAATAATGATTTGGAAATTAATGATGCATTACATAGTGGCAAAGTATATAGATTAAAAAGGTCTTTTAAGGTTGAGAAAACAAGTAATAATTTTACCTTACAATCTATAAAACAATATATTTCGTCAAATAATGAAAACAAAAATATAACTAAAAAAAGTTATATTATGTTTGATTATCTTAAACAAGAAATAACCGTTTCAGGCTTTGATTTTTTCGATTCAGTTAAGCCATATGAGCCTGAAGGAAAGCTAGAATTTTATGAAGATTCAAGCAACAAGTTCACTGAATTCAAGATAAACTTACAAAAGTATAAAATCAGCATGCTTAACAAAAACGGCAAGCTATATTTACCATTTGTAATGCTTAATCAGTTAATATTGGGCGAATCAGAAAATCAGCTTTATTTTAATGGTGATAAAGTATATATTTTTGAATTTAATCAGGTTCATGTTCATAATAATAATGAGAGTAAGACAAAGCTTCTTTCAAATGCTAAAGATGAGCCAATTCCTCTTAATTATAGGGATTTTCAGTATAATTACTTGTTGTTTCTATTAGATACTTTTTATCCAATAAATCCTGAAGGCAACAGCTCATATAATGATTTTTTAAAGCAATATAAGAATGACATTTTGAGTGATGATAACATAACACACTTTAAAGCACTTAATTCTATTATCTATGATCTAGATGATATTCATACCAAAGCGTTGCTTTGAGGACATCAATATGTAAGTAATTTAGAAAAACAAATAGAAGAGCGTGAGAACGATGAGCTAAAGGAAAGAAGAAAAAGATTCAAGCAATATGAAAGAGAATTGTTGCGAATTGAATCACGTCATAATTTAGATGAAGCAACTGTTAGATATACAAAAGATAACCAAACTGCAATAATAAAAATTGATATCTTAACTCGTTATACAACTGAAGGACTTAAAAAGCAGCTTTCTGAAGCTAAAGATAAAAGTGTCAAAAACATTGTCTTTGACTTAACGCTAAATCGTGGTGGTTCAGTTCAAGCTACTTGAGAAATTTTAGGATACTTAACAAATCAAAAGTTTAAATACAACAAGTTTTATCCTTTAACTAAGGACAAAACTATAACAAATATTAAATCTAAGGTTTGACAGCCTGAATTTAATTTTAAATACTTTATTTTAAATTCTCCTATAAATTACTCAGCTGGAAACATGTTTGCAGCTGTTGCCAAGAATAACAATTTGGCTAAAATTATAGGGTATAAGTCTGCTGGTGGAGCATCTGAAGTTAGGATAAGTGTTTTACCTACAGGCACAATTATTAGAAGAAGTGGCAACTATACATTATGTAATCTTGGTTTCAATACTTATGAATTAGGTGTAGAGCCTGACATTGAGTTTGATAAGAAAAATGGTGAATATGATTTTGAAAAACTATTTGATCTTGAATACATTAAGCAAATTATTAATAAAAGCAATAATTAATTATTAAAAATAAAAGGAGTGGCAATTATTATGAAATTGAAAAAACTAAAACATATATTTTTAGCATCTTGTGTTACTGCTCCTTTTATAGGGCTTTCAGCAATTGTTAATAATAGCAGTAATGATGAAATAAGTTCAAAATTAAATGAATTTGATTTAATTCCCTTAGCAAAAGAATTAAATCGCCAGCCTAAAAATAAAAAAGTCAAAATGTACATGCATAATGACGTGCCTTATATAGGAATAAAAGAGTTTTTAGATGCTGTATCTAAAATTGTTAAAAATGAGAATATAGAATATAGTTTTGATGTCAAAAAAGTTGTATTAACCTATAAAACAGACAAAGAGGGCAAAAACAGTCTTAAAATTGTAATTGACTATGATAAGCAAAAAATAACTGTTTCTGACTACAGTTTCTTTATTTCTATATTAAGAAATCATGAACGTGGTGAAGAAAAATTAGATATTGAATTTTTAAAGTCTGAAAATAAGAACTTGACTAAAGAATTTGAATATGATCTTAGAAAATATGATATTTTTATTCTTAAAGACAAAAGTGATTTGTACTTACCTCAAATTTTATTAAATCAAATATTTTTAAATGAATCAAACATTCAAACATACTTTAATGGTGAAGTTTTAAATTTATTTAGATTCGTTGAATCTTTATCAGGATCAGGATATTTTTATCTTAGACAATCAATTAAAAATAATGAAACTTCAATTCCTAGCGGTCTAAAAGAGTTTCAAGCAAAATATTTTTCATTTTTGCTTGATCATTATTATGGAATTAAATTCAATGAAGATGAGACAATGAATGAATCGTACAAAGGTTTTATAGAAACATATAAAAACAGAATTACGCACACTAATAGCGATATACATTACTTAACTACAAGAGAAATTATTAGAGATTTAGATGATTCTCATACTGCTTATATCTTAGATGGATATTATTCAAAAAATAATGAAGTACTTAAGCATCCTATTAAAAGTAATAAAAGAATAACTGACAGATTTAATTTAGGGGAAAAATTAGGAAAGCTTTACTTTAAAAGCAATATTGAGTATCAAAATGTTTTTACTCCTGATGGCAAAACATCAGTAATTTCATTCAAAGCATTTGAAGAAAACAGTGCTGTAAGCATTGAAAAATCTTTAAACGAAGCTAAAGAAAAAGGGATAAAAAACATTATTTTCAATGTTACTCATAATGGCGGTGGTTATATAGGTGCAGCCTATGAAATTATGGGCTTTTTATCTGACAAACCTTTTAATGTATGAACTCATAATCCTTTAACAGGCGAAAATAAAATTGAAACCATAAAGTCAAAAAAAACAAAATATGATTTTAATTATTTTGTACTCACAGCTCCTTTTTCATTTAGCGCTGGCAACATTTTTCCACAGTTAGTGCGCGACAATAATTTAGGAAAAATTATAGGATATGACACTTTTGGTGGTTCTTCTGCAATTGGATATTACATTTTGCCAACTGGTGATATTATCCAACTTAGCAGTAACACTGTTTTTACTGATAAAAATTTCAAAACAACTGAATTTGGCATAAGTCCGGATTATCCATTTAAAGAAAATATTGAAACCGGTGCCAAAAACTTATATGATTTAGATTACTTACAAAAGTTTGTTAATGATATAAATAAAGAAAGCAAAAAAGAGCCGAATAAGCCTATAAATAAGCCAGATACAGAGCCTTTGCCTAAGCCAGCTGAACCATCAGTGCCTATTTCAAGACCACATAATAATCCTGAGTTTAATTCTGATAACGGTAATATAATGATCATAATCCCTGATAGTGGTTTTACTCCTAATAATATAGAAAAGTCACAAGGAAAAGGCAGAAAAGCAGGCATAATTGCTGGTATTTCAGTTGGGATAGCATCAGGTGTAGCTGCTCTATCTTCAATGTCATATTTCTTAGTTAAAAAATTCAGGAAGTAAAATGAATAAAAGAGAACTAAGAAAATTAATGATTGCTAAACGAAAAGAACTTACACCTGAATACAAAACTAATGCCAATTTGGCCATCAGTACTAGTGTAATTTACTTTATAAATAAAAACAGATTTAAGCAAATCTGTATTTATTTGCCAACAAAATATGAAACTGATACAAGCAAAATAATAGAATGGTGCTTGCATAATAATATAAAAGTTTATGTTCCTAAAGTACTAGAAGACAACAAAATGGTTATGACTTTAATTGATAATAGAACTGATTATCAATTAAATTTATTTAATATTAATGAATCTAAGTCAGATATTTTGTGCAACATAGAAGAAATTGATTGTGTTTTTACACCTTTAGTAGCTTTTGATAATTCTTTAAATAGAATTGGCATGGGCAAAGGATTTTATGATCGTTTTTTTAGTGAAAACAATGGCAACTATTTAAAAATAGGATTATGTTTTAATGATCAACTAGTTGAAAAAATTGAATCAGAAACAAGTGATCAAATGCTAGATTTAGTTATTACTGAGTCAAAAATTTATAGTTAGCTTCCAAAGTTTTTATTGGTTCAACTTTTCTTAATTTTCCTGTTTTATAGTAATAAAAACCAAGCAATGGGCTTGGCTTTTTTATTTTCCTCTCAATGAGTTCAATCAACTATTTGTTAAATCGATGTCATATGCTGATTGTTTCGCTCTAGGAACCAAATTTGATCTTAAAGCTTTTTCAGCTCTTTCTTCTTGTTCTTTATTTGGATCTTTCGCTTCATTTTCTTTTTTTGAAGGCTCAAATTTATAAATATCTCTTGCTCACACATCATATATGTATGTTGAAGCTCTTATGCCTTCTAGGTCATCATCTAGATTTTCAACTTTTTTTGCTACTTCTGTTGCTACTGGAACTGAAGGCGTTGCAGAGGAATCGCTATTTGATGATCCTGCAGATTCTAAATTCTTTTCGTTTTCTTTATTTTCTTTAGCAGCCTTAGCTATTTCTGATTTTGCTTTTGGTTGTTCAGTTTCTGTTTTAATTTCTTTAGTTTTAACAGGCTCCTTAACATCCTTTTCTGGCGCTTCAGATTTGATTGTTTTGCTATCGCATGAAGCTGCTATCATTGGGAAAGAACTAGCAAGAGCAAGACCCCCTATTAACATTAATTTTCTTTTCATTTTGTTAGTCCTTTATACATAAATTGAATACTAAATTTTAAGCAATTTAGGTTGCTTAAATCAACAAGTATTTTATATAAACATAGATATTGAAAAAGAAATAAAAATGAAATAAGCATGCTCTATTGAAAAAAATTTCATATTGAGTCTTTAACTATTTTTTTAGAATTAGTTAAGTAGCTAAACTCAAAAAAATTTAGGTTTTTAGCATACAAATAAAAACATAGTTTTTAAGTCATATTTTGCGGCTTTTATGACTTAATTAATATAATTAAAATAATACAAGTTTTAACATTTTAATTTCATCGTTTTTATATCTAAAGGGGGAGTATATGGGCAACAAAATAACCAAAGAAAAATTGGGCTCTAAAATTTGAGCAGCTGCTAATCATTTAAGAGATAAATTGGAGGCTTATGAATACAAGGACTATGTTTTAGGGCTAATACTTTATAAGTTTTTGTGTGAAAAACAAAGCAATTATTTAATTAAAAATTGGGTAACTAAAGAACAACTTAAATATCTTGATAGCAAATATTTAGACAACATATCTAATTTTAGTGCTTTTTATACTGGCAATAATTTAGAAAGTGACTATGAAATCTTTAAGGACGCAAAAAAAGAGTGTATTGACGAAAATGGCTATTTTATAGACTATTCAGATTTATTCATTGCATGATTAGAGAACAAAAGCAGCTTTAATATTCAAGATTTTCAACAAGCTTTTAATAACTTTAATAACAGCATTAATGATGCACATAAATCACTATTTAAAGATTTATTTGTTAAATTTGAAAGAGATTTAAGTAAACTAGGCTCTGATACTAACGAGCAAACTAAAGTAATTTCTAGCTTGCTAGATATTATTAATGATATTCCTTCAACTAATCAAGATTATGATGTTTTAGGATACATTTATGAATATCTTATTGCCCGTTTTGCTTCATCAGCTGGCAAAAAAGCCGGAGAGTTTTATACTCCTCATGAAGTGTCAGAATTAATGTCCAAAATAGTTGCTCATCATCTAAAAGACAGAAAAGTTATTAAAGTTTATGACCCAACAAGTGGTTCTGGTTCACTGCTTTTAACTATTGGCCAAGAGTTTAAAAAATATAACAGTGGTAATAGTCCAGTAAGCTATTATGCGCAGGAATTAAAAGCTGAAGTTTTCAACTTAACTAGAATGAATTTAATTATGAAAAACATCAGTCCAACTGAAATTCATGCTCGTAATGGCGATACTTTAGAGCAAGATTGACCAATGTTTGAAAATAATGACTATAGTTCATATCAACATTTATCAGTTGATGCTGTTGTTTCAAATCCTCCTTATTCTCAAAAATGAAATGCAGAAAAGCATACATTAGACCCTAGATATATTGAATATGGCATAGCACCTAAGACAAAAGCAGATTATGCATTTTTACTTCATGATCTTTACCACGTGCAACCTGATGGTATTATAACAATAGTCTTGCCACACGGAGTTTTATTTAGAGGAAATTCTGAAGGTCAAATTCGTAAGACTTTGATTCAAAAACAACAAATAGATACAATTATTGGCTTACCAGCCAATATGTTCTATGGCACTGGAATTCCAACAATAATTATGATTCTTAAAAAACACAGAAGCGAAAAAGATATTTTATTTGTTGATGCTTCAAAACTTTATGTTAAAGAAGGTAAAAACAATAAATTTTCTAAGTCACATATTAAAAAAATTGCTGATGTAGTAAATAATAGAATTGAAATAGAAAACTTTTCACGTCGTGTGTTGCTTGATGAAATTGTTGCAAATGATTACAATCTTAATATATCTAGATATATTGACAACTTTAAAAAACAAGAGCAGCATGATCTTTATTCACTCATGCATGGTGGTATAAGTAAGGAAGAGTTAGCAAAGCTTGATAACTTCTTCGACTTATTTACAGGCTTAAAAGGCAAATTATTCAAAATAAATGCAAACAATTATTATGAATTAAAAGTTGCTAAAGAAGATATAAATTCAACTATTAAAGGCGAATGAAATGTATCTGAATACATCAATAGTTTTGACAAAAAAAGCACTAAATTTTTAAAGTTTTTCAAAAATTTTGTAACTTCAGTTGAGCAAATTGAACACATTAATCTTGTTGAATTAGAATCAGCATTAACTGACTATATTTTTGAAAATATGGACAGTATTCCATTAGTTGATGCTTATGATATTTATCAAATTTTTGTCAATAATTTTGACTTAATCAAAGATGACATTGAGCTAATAAGCAAATATTATCAAGAGAGCGAAGATAAAAGTAATGTTTTATCTGAGATTTTAAATGGTGAGATTGAAAAACTTGAAACCAAAAGCAAGAAAAGTGCTACTAAGGGATATAAATCAAATATTTTTGATAATGAACTAATTCAAGAAAAGTTTTTTAGCGACAAATACTGACTAATGCGTGATAAATCTGATGAATCTGAAAGTCTCAAGAATGAATTAGAGGAATTAGAAAAGTCAATTTCTGAAGAAGAAAAAACTGATGAAATTTATGATTTTGAAGCTAATAAATTCAAACATGAAAATATCGAAAAAGCCTATAAATCAATGCTGAAGGACATAGATTCCTTGGATCAAGAAAGCATAGAATTTAAGCTAACAAGTATTTGTTTACTTAGAAGCAAAATATCTAAAGTTGATAAGGATAAGAAAGAATTATCAAACTTTTTAGATGAAGAGTCATATAACAAGTATATAAGTCTTTCTAGCGACGAGTTTTATGAACTTTTAATTGAAAAATGACTAACTCCCGTTATTGAGCAAATTAATCAAATAGGTATAAATTTTGTTGAAGACTTTATTTCAAAAATTGAATCATTAGCAGAAAAATACAGCGACACATTAGAAGATATTAATGACCAAATAGTAGCAAGTGAGCGTGAGTTAGTTGAATTATTAAAAGATCTTAAAGGCGAAGAAAGCGATATGAAAGCCATTGATGAACTTATTAAGATTTTAGGTGGTAAGTAAATTATGAGTGAAAAATTATTGGTTCCTAAGATCAGATTCAAGGAATTTACTAACGCTTGAGAACAGTGAAAATTGCATGAGTTAGTAAGTTATAGAAGCTCTACAATGGTAATAAATGATGTTAAAAAATATGGAATGTTTGATGTATATGATCCAAATAAAGCAGTGGGGAAAACCAACAAAAGACCAATAGAAGTTAGCTACATATCAATTGTTAAAGATGGCGATGCAGGACGAATCAGGCTATTGCCCAAAAACATTATAATATTGAGCACAATGGGTGCTTTAATTGCCAGAGAACCTTATAAAATAGACTTCATCTACCATTTGTTGACATCATATAATGATCTTTCAAAAGAAAGAAATGGTTCAATAATTCCGCATATATATTTTAGAGATTATGGACATAATATTTACAACATTCCTGAAGGCAATGAACAATCCAAAATATCATCCCTGTTTTCTATCCTTGACTCCCTAATCACCCTTCATCAGCGTAAGCTTAACAGTCTTAAAAATATCAAAAACACATTGCTAGAGAAAATGTTTGTATAGGAGAAGTATGCAATTTAATAGTGAAAAAGATTTTGAAGATGCAGTTGTTCAATGTTTGCAAGAGTGTGGCTGAAAAGGATTCCCTGATAAATTTAGCAGTTCTAAAAAGTACAATGTAATATTGGATAATGTAACTGAAGATGACTTAATTGAAAACTGGAAAAACATATTATTTGAGAACAACAAAGACGTTCTTAATGGCATTGAATTATCTGATGAAGAGATGCAACAGATTATTCAAAAAGTGCAAAATTGCCAAAATCCTGTTGACATAAACACACTTATAAATGGTGAATATATTGGCATTATTAGAACTAATAAATTAGATTTAGTAATGTTTAATAAAGAAGTTCAGCTTAAAATTTTTAAAAGAAGAGACATAAATGCAGGTGAAAGCATTTATCAGATTGCAAGGCAAGTTAGAACTGATGTATTAGAAGATTCAAAACAAAGAAGAGGCGATGTAATGTTGCTCATTAATGGTATGCCATTAATTCATATTGAGCTTAAAAACAGGGGTGAAGAGCTAATTAGAGCCATTACACAAATTAAGAATTACACTAAGTTAGGTCTTTATAAAAGAGGCATTTTTAAGCTAATACAAATTACTGCTGCAATGAAGCCTAATGAAATAATGTATATGCCTAGAGCAAATGATTCTGAGCAAATTGTTACAGAAAAATTTTTGAAATGAACTGATGAAAATAATAAGTTAATTAATGATTGAAAAGAAATCATTGATAAGGTTTTTAGAATCCCTAGAGCACACAGAATGATAGCTGATTTTACAATTGCAGATGCTGCTGACAATACTTTAAAGGTTTTAAGAAGCTATCAAATTCATGCTGTAGAAAAAATACAAGAGAAATTTTTTACCAATAAAGTTTGTAAAGACACTGGAAGCAAAAGAAGCTTAAAAGGTGGCTATGTTTGACACACAACCGGTTCAGGGAAAACATTAACTAGTTTTAAATTAGCAACATTATTATTAGAATGAAATCAAGCTGATATTGTAGTTTTTGTTGTTGATAGAATCGAATTAGGAACTCAAACAAAAAATGCTTTTAAGAACTTTAATTCTTCAGGAAAAATTGAAGTTTCTGAAGCTGATGGTACATATGATTTAGTAAAAAAAAATTATCAACTGCTACTGAATCAATGAAACAAAAATTGGTTATTACGACTATTCAAAAACAGTCTAACATTGATAAAGATTCGTATGCTAAGCAGCTAGAAGAAATAGCTAAAAAAAGAGTTGTGTTTATTTTTGATGAAGCACACAGATCAACAAATGGTGAAATGTATAAAGACATCATTGAAAATAATCCAAATGCAGTTGTTTTTGGCTTTACTGGTACACCAATTTTTGAAAAAAATGCAAAATATGGGCTAACTACTGAAAGCAATTTCGGCCCACTTTTGCATAAGTACACAATGAAAAACGGTATTGAAGATAAAAAAGTTTTAGGCTTAAGTTGTGACTACAAATTTATTGATAAAGTATTGCTTCCTGCGATTAACACAATAGATAGCAACGAAAATGATTCAGTTTTTAACTCTGCAAATGCAGAAATTAAGCTTAATAGTCTTAAGAATTTAATAAATGCTAAAGATGAAGAGTTGCTAAATTATGAAGAAAATCTTTATAACAAAATTAAAAATAGTAGAGACTATAAAGAGCAAGTTGTAACGGAAATCTTAAAAGACTGAAAAAGAAAAAATCTTGATAATAACTTCTCAGCTATTTTTGCAACAAGCAAGATTCAAGATGCGATTGAGTACTATGAAATATTTATCCAAAAAACCAGTGAAACAGGCCAAATGGTCAAATTTACTGCTCTTTTTGATCCTTCCACAGATGTCTCTGAAAATGCTGATAATTATTCAAAAGGACTAATAAAATCTGAAAAAGTTAAACAAATAATTGCTAGATACAATAAAGACTTTGGCACAAAATTTGATGTAAATAATCTTAATAATAACCATTCTAATTTTAAAGTCGATATTCAAAATAGATTAGCTAGAAAATATAATCATAATAATTTAAATAAAGAATTTAAATTAGACATATTAATTGTTGTTGAGCAGTTACTAACTGGGTATGATTCAAAATATATTAACACAGTTTATTTTGATAAAACAATGAACTTTGAACACTTAATTCAAGCTATTTCTAGAACTAACAGAAACTATAATCCAATCACTAAGCCTTATGGCAATGTTGTATTTTTTAGACAACCTGGCAGAATGAGATGAAATATGCATGAAGCCTTAACTGAATATGTTGATATTGATCCAGGAATGGCCTTGCCTAAGAGTCTTGAGAACTTTTATTCTAAAATAAATGAATCATTTAGAAACATACAAAATGTTTTTACTAAATGAGGCTTTAGCAACTTTGAATCAGTGCCTGATGTAGCGGAAATAGATGAAAATGATCAAGAAGCTTTGCATGAGTTTAAAACATTTTTATTTAATTTTCAAAAAATTAGAAAAAATCTAACACCAGCACAGATTTTAGGTTTTGACTGAGAAGAAAATAAAGATTCAGTGAACTTAACCAAAGATCAATATGAACTAATTTATGCCAGAATAAAAGACATCGATTTTTCTAAATTTAAGATTACAGTCGAAAATGAAGATGAAAAGTCTTTGATTTTTGAACTAGCTGATGTAGATAATTCATCAATTAATATAACTATCAATAAAGAATATCTAAATACACTACTTTTAAAAATTAAAAGTAGCTACCATAATCAAGCTAATAATGAAACTGATGCAAGTGTGCAAAATTCTTGAGAAGAAATAAACAAAAAATATATTCATAAGTATCCTAAGGAACACCAAGAATTAGCTAGAGAATGTATCAACGAAGTATTAGAAAATTATGATTCATTCAATGAATTTGATTTTAAAAGCTGTGTTGTTGCCAAAATTCAGAAAAAATACAATGAAAATATTGAAAATTTTGCTAGTGAAATGAATATTGATTCCGATAAGTTAAAAGAAATAATTAATTCTAGTGAACCAGTTAATGCCTATGGTAGATTAGGAAATTTATGTAATGTCAAACTTACTAATGATATTAAGCTAATTATTGCTAAAAAATTAAAGCTTACAAATGCAAACAGCATTAAACCAGGGCAATTTAAAAAATATATTAAAGACTTTATTTTAAAGAAAAGAGAAAGAAAATTTAAAGTTATATAAAAATGCTGCAAATGCAGCATCAATTACGTGGGTAACTATACTTTTTATTAATTAAGTGCAGATATTGATCTCATGACTAGATCAATATCTTTATTTTCGAGTTCATTTATTATATGTAAATAGATTCGCTCAGTTGTATTCATGCTTGAGTGACCTAGTCTTTTAGCTACTGATGCTATTGATACACCTGCATATAACAAAATAGATGCATGTGTATGTCTTAGTCCATGAATGCTAATAACTGCTGGAATTTTAGCTTTTTTACATCTACGCGCTAAAATGTCATTAATTGTTGAATTAAAAACCTTTTCTTTGAAGACAAAAATTGGTTTATTTTTTTCTAGCCCTTGTACTAAAGATGCAAAACGAGAAATTGTTTGTCAGTCTAGCTGAATTTTTCTAACTGAAGACTTATTTTTTGTAGGTAAAAAGCCGCCTAATTCCTTGTAATTTCAAGTTTTAGAAATATTTAAAAGCTGCTTTGTAAAGTCAAAATCATCAGGTGTAAGAGCAACTGCCTCT
Source organism: Mycoplasmopsis agalactiae PG2 (assembly GCF_000063605.1). Classification (GTDB taxonomy): domain Bacteria; phylum Bacillota_I; class Bacilli_A; order Mycoplasmatales; family Metamycoplasmataceae; genus Mycoplasmopsis; species Mycoplasmopsis agalactiae. The sequence continues at coordinate 656,748 of NC_009497.1, read as the reverse complement.
GAAAATCTAAGCCCTGTTTTAGCGATTAAGAAAATAAGTCAGTCAAAGTTCAATTTGTCCTGTAAATTAAGCTCTTTGAGCAAAAGTTGTAGTTCAAAATTACTCAAAAATTTAATCTTTTTTGGCCTAGCAGCCTTGCCTTTTATTACAACCTTTCTTGTTGGATCTTTAGTTAAAAGGCCCTCATCAAAAGCATCAAGCAAACAGCCTTTTAAATGATGGTGAAAGTCCATTGTAGTTTGCCTTTCATGACATTCAGCATATTCATTTATAATTTGTTGATAGCTTACTCTATCAAGATCACAAATTTTCAAGTCTGGTGCTAATTTTATTATTCAATCAAGAGTTAGTTCATATTTTTTGAAACTAACCTTTCTAATAGAACCTCGTTTGTAAACATTTATTCAATTTTGAAAATATTTGTACAGTAAAATATCTGTTTTTTTCATTTTCCCCTTTCATTTTTACCCACGCTGATGAAGGGTGATTAGGGAGTCTAGATGATAAAATAGGGACGATATTTTTGATTGTTCTTTTATATCTGATGTTATTTGCAAGTCAATATTCGCCATGGCATTATTCATTAATTTTGGATTGCCAACTTTTGTTACATGTTTATGACTGACTCTAGATAACGCTAATGCTAAATAAATGTTTGGTTCGAACTGTTTTTGAGATAGTATTCCGCATACATTTGTGGCATAAAATAAGCCTTTTCTGTAAAATACAGTCCCGGCGTTAGCACCATCAGTAGTTCATGTTATAGAGTTGGTTGTTAAGTATTTATTGTAATAACCCAATAACCCATCATTAACAGTTTGAGAAGAATAAATTGGATATATGTATTCACCTTGCCTATTGCTGTAAATATTCTTTTTTGGAACAACATATCCTCTACCAACAGAGAACATATCACCTATTTTCCACTGTTCTCAAGCGTTAGTAAATTCTTTGAATCTTATGCTTGGAAATTGAGATTTTTCATCACAAAACATCTTATCAAGCAGTCTATTTTTAAGATTTTTTAAGCTAGAAAGCTTACGCTGATGAAGGGTGATTAGGGAGTCTAGGTGAGAAAATAGGGATGATATTTTGGCTCTTTCAATGTCATAATTTGGTAAATTGACTTTTATTTTATCTAGATTAGAAAGAGTGATCATGGCAAAGGTTCCTATTGTTATCTTTCTATTTACTTCATTTTGAAAGTTTTTAGAAGACAATAGATAATAAATAAATTCCACATCATATTTTTGTTTTGGTATTATTCCCAAAATTCCTTGCTTAGTTGCCGTTTTTATCTTATTTATAGCCACATTGCCAATTGTTGCCCCATTTGTAAAAATTATGCTGTTTTCTGGTGCCAGTCATGCAGAAGAGTTGATTAATCCATTTTCAGTTATAAAATATTTACCATTTTCAATATATTTATTAACTGTGTCTTCAACCTTTATAAATGGTATCGTCCCGTTCTCATAATACTTTTTTATAGATGTAGAGGGAGTCCCTCCCTCAGATGCAAATTGGTAAATATTGGCAAACTTTTCCTGTTCTCAAGCGTTAGTATTTTTTTTAATTTTAGGCTTAAAAATTGAGATCATTCACCACAAAAATCTTGTTAATTAGCATACATAAGATTGTGTAAAACCATTAAACATAATTTATTTACTACTATTAAATCCTCATCATTAATTTTGACAGAACAAGATATAAAACAGGTACAAAAGTAGAAAAATATATGCAAAGTTAGCTGCAATAAATAATCAATAACAAAGCAATTAAATAATAAAAAGCCAACTAAAGACAAGTTAGTTGGTCATTTTATTTTTTGTTTCCATTAGTATATAAAAATAAAAGTAATTAAATTAAAGAATTTACAATATTTTCATCTAATAAAAACTGTTCTAGTCCAATGTATAAAATTCCATTTTCGTCATGTCTTGGGACGATTTTATCTTTAACAATAACAATCTTTTTAAATGAATCGTTAACATTAATAAGTGATCTTATTTCTTGTTGCTGTTTTTCATTTGTATCTATATTTAAGGCAGATTGGATATAGTATCTTTGGTGAGCTTTGTTAATAACAAAGTCAATTTCTAATTGCTTTTTCTTAAATACATTATTTTCTTTTATTCTATTTTCCACAACGCCAACATCAACATTGAACTCTCTTTTAATTAATTCATTATAAATAATGTTTTCCATAAGGTGCGAAGGATCAATTTGCTTGAAATTTAGTCAAGCATTTCTTAATCCAACATCAGTAAAATAGTACTTTAATGGTGTTTGAAAATAAGAACTGCCCTTTATGTCATATCTATATGCTTTTGAAATAATGAACGATTCACAAAAGTAGTCTAAATAGTTTTAAATAGTATTTGAACCTATTTTGATATTCTTAGTTGATAAAAATCTGTTTGATAACTTAGTTGGATTTGTTAGTGAGCCAATTGAAGAAGAAATAAAGTTTAATAGTATTTCTAAAACTTCTTTTTCATTGTATATATTATGTCTTTCTAAAATGTCTTTAATATATGTTTTTGTAAAAACATCTTTTAAGTATTTGCTTTTTTCTTCATCAGAACTACAGGCATATATTTCAGGCAAGCCACCATAAACCATATAGTGCTCTAATGCTTGTTGCTTGTTTTCAAATAAGTCATATATTTCACTGTAAGATAATGGATTTACTCTTATTTCATCGCCCCTGTCGCGAAATTGAGTTAGCACATCAGTTGAAAGCATTTTTGAATTACTCCCAGTTATATAAACATCTACATTTGTCATTTTTACTAAGCTTAATAAAACATCTATAAAACTAACATCATAATTACCATTTTCTAAATATGGATTCTTAATTGTTTCACAGTACTGAATTTCATCAATAATTACATAGTAATTCTTATTTTCATCAGTAATTTTAGACTTAATATATTCATTTAGCCTTATAGGATTTCTGTATTCTAAAAATTCAATATCTTCCAGAGTCATTGTAATTATTTGCTCTTTTTGAATATTTTTAGCTAACAAATATTCATAAAAAATCTTTAAAAGTAAGTATGACTTACCGCATCTTCTTATGCCTGTAATAATTTTTACTCTGCTATTATTCATTTTTTCAATAAGCTTATTCAAATAAAAGTCTCTCTTTATTTGCATAGACACCTCATAAAATTTAGGGTAAAATTACCTTTTATTTTATATATTTTACTTATTTTTAGAGTAATTTGTTGGCAATTCAAATAATTTAAGGTATTTTTACCCTTTTTATTACGAGTATAAATTTTTTTACATTTTGACATGCTTAGGCTAAAAGATGACTAAGGAGGCTAAAGGGTTGTGCTGTAGAGCTACTAGTTGGTGATTTATAGATCCTAAATAAAGTTAGAAAAATAACTCGATACTGAAGAAATTTCACGCCAGTTTTTAACTAAATTTTTAAGCTAGTTAATTAGCTATAGCGCACATTCTTGCTAAAAAATTAAATTTTAAAACACAAATAAAAGCATAGTTTTTAAGTCATATTTTGCAGCTTTTATGACTTAATTAATATAATTAAAATATTATAACTTTTTATAGCAAAGGGGAGTATAATGGGCAACAAGATAACTAAGGAAAAATTAGGTTCTAAAATTTGAGCTGCAGCTAATAAATTAAGAGACAAATTAGAAGCTTATGAATATAAAGACTATGTTTTAGGGCTAATACTTTATAAGTTTTTGTGCGAAAAGCAAACTGATTATTTAATTAAAAATTGAATATCTAAAGATCAGCTTAAATATTTTGATAGCAAATATTTAGACAACATATCTAATTTTAGTGCTTTTTATACTGGTGATAATTTAGAAGGTAACTATGAAATATTCAAGGATGCAAAAAAAGAGTGCATTGACGAAAATGGCAATTTTATAGACTATTCAGATTTATTCATTGCGTGATTAGAAAACAAAAGCAGCTTTAATATTCAAAATTTTCAGCAAGCTTTTAATAACTTTAATAACAGCATTAATGATGCACATAAATCATTATTTAAAGATTTATTTGCAAAATTTGAAAGAGATTTAAGCAAACTAGGTGCGGACACTAACGAGCAAACTAAAGTAATTTCTGACTTGCTAGATATTATTAATGATATTCCTTCAACTAATCAAGATTATGATGTTTTAGGCTACATTTATGAATATCTTATTGCCCGTTTTGCTTCATCAGCTGGCAAAAAAGCTGGTGAGTTTTATACTCCTCATGAAGTGTCAGAATTAATGTCTAAAATAGTTGCATATCACTTAAAAGACAGGGAATTTATTAAAGTTTACGACCCAACAAGTGGTTCTGGTTCACTGCTTTTAACTATTGGCCAAGAGTTTAAAAAATATAACAGTGGTAATAGTCCAGTAAGCTATTATGCGCAGGAATTAAAAGCTGAAGTTTTCAACTTAACTAGAATGAATTTGATTATGAAAAACATCAGCCCAACCGAAATTCATGCTCGTAATGGCGATACTTTAGAGCAAGATTGACCAATGTTTGAAAATAATGACTATAGCTCATATCAGCATTTGTCAGTTGATGCTGTTGTTTCAAATCCGCCTTATTCTCAAAACTGAAATGCAGAAAAACATACTTTAGACCCTAGATATATTGAATATGGCATAGCACCTAAAACAAAAGCAGATTATGCATTTTTACTTCATGATCTTTACCACGTGCAACCTGATGGCATTATGGCAATAGTCTTGCCACATGGAGTTTTATTTAGAGGAAATTCTGAAGGTCAAATTCGTAAGACTTTGATTCAAAAACAACAAATAGATACAATTATTGGCTTACCTGCCAATATGTTCTATGGCACTGGAATTCCAACAATAATTATGATTCTTAAAAAACACAGAAGCGAAAAAGATATTTTATTTGTTGATGCTTCAAAACTTTATGTTAAAGAAGGTAAAAACAATAAATTTTCTAAGTCACACATTAAAAAAATTGCTGATGTAGTAAATAACAGAATTGAAATAAAAAACTTTTCGCGTCGTGTGTTGCTTGATGAAATTGTTGCAAATGATTACAATCTTAATATATCTAGATATATTGACAACTTTAAAAAACAAGAGCAGCATGATCTTTATTCACTCATGCATGGTGGTATAAGTAAGGAAGAGTTAGCAAAGCTTGATAACTTTTTCGGCTTATTTACAGGCTTAAAAGACAAATTATTCAAAATAAATGCAAACAATTATTATGAATTAAAAGTTGCTAAAGAAGATATAAATCCAACTATTAATGGCGAATGAAATGTATCTGAATACATTAATAGTTTTGACAAAAAAAGCGCTAAATTTTTAAAGTTTTTCAAAAATTTTGTAACTTCAGTTGAGCAAATTGAGCACATTAATCTTGTTGAGTTTGAGGAGGCACTAACTGATTATATTTTTGAAAATATGGACAGCATTCCATTAGTTGATGTTTATGACATCTACCAAATTTTCGTCAATAATTTTGACTTAATCAAAGATGACATTGAGCTAATAAGCAAATATTACCAAGAGAGCGAAGATAAAACTAATGCTTTATCTGAAATATTAAATGGTGAACTTGAAAAACTTGAAAGCAAAAGCAAAAAGAGTGCTGCTAAAGGATATAAATCAAATATTTTGAACCTTGAATTAATTCAAGAAAAATTTTTTAGTGATAAATACTGACTAATGCGTAATAAATTTGATGAATCTGAAAGTCTTAAAAATGAATTAGATGAATTAGACAAGTCAATTTCTGACGAAGATAAAACTGATGAAATTTACGATTTTGAGGCCAACAAATTTAAATATGAAAATATCGAGAAAGCCTATAAATCAATGCTAAAAGAAATAGATTCACTAGATCAAGAAAGCATAGAATTTAAGCTGACAAGCATTTGTTTGCTTAGAAGCAAAATATCTAAAGTTGATAAGGACAAAAAGGAATTATCTAATTTCTTAACCGAAGAGTCATACAACAAGTATATAAGTCTTTCTGGCGATGAGTTTTATGAACTTTTAATTGAAAAATGAACAACTCCTATTATTGAGCAAATTAATCAAATAGGAATAAATCTTGTCGATGATTTTATTTCTAAAATTGAATCATTAGCAGAAAAATACAGTGACACATTAGAAGATATTAATGACCAAATAGTAGCAAGCGAGCGTGAATTAGTTGAATTATTAAAAGATCTTAAGGGCCAAGAAAGTGATATGAAAGCTATTGATGAACTTATTAAGATTTTAGGTGGTAAGTAAATTATGAGTGAAAAATTATTGTTTCCTAAGATCAGATTCAAGGAATTTACTAACACTTGAGAACAGGAAAAGTTTGCCAATATTTACCAATTTGCATCTGAGGGAGGGACTCCCTCTACATCTATAAAAAAGTATTATGAGAACGGGACGATACCATTTATAAAGGTTGAAGACACAGTTAATAAATATATTGAAAATGGTAAATATTTTATAACTGAAAATGGATTAATCAACTCTTCTGCATGACTGGTACCAGAAAACAGCATAATTTTTACAAATGGGGCAACAATTGGCAATGTGGCTATAAATAAGATAAAAACGGCAACTAAGCAAGGAATTTTGGGAATAATACCAAAACAAAAATATGATGTGGAATTTATTTATTATCTATTGTCTTCTAAAAACTTTCAAAATGAAGTAAATAGAAAGATAACAATAGGAACCTTTGCCATGATCACTCTTTCTAATCTAGATAAAATAAAAGTCAATTTACCAAATTATGACATTGAAAGAGCCAAAATATCATCCCTATTTTCTCACCTAGACTCCCTAATCACCCTTCATCAGCGTAAGCTTTCTAGCTTAAAAAATCTTAAAAATAGACTGCTTGATAAGATGTTTTGTTATGAAAAATCTCAATTTCCAAGCATAAGATTTAAAGAATTTACTAACGCTTGAGAACAGTGGAAAGCAAGGGATATTTTATTGCCTTATAGGCAAAAAAATGACAAAAATTTAGCTTTAATTGGCTATTCAGTGTCTAATAAAGAAGGATTTGTGGATCAAAAAGAATTTTTCGATGATGGCGGCAAGGCCGTTTATGCAGACAAGAAAAATTCATTAATTATTTCTTTTGACATGTTTGCCTATAATCCTTCAAGAATCAATGTGGGGTCTATTGCATTGTTTAAAAACACTATAAATGGCTTAGTTAGCCCAATTTATGAAGTTTTTAAGGTTTCTGCTAATAGTAATCCTGATTTGATTTATTTATGATTTAAAAGCGAATGTTTCAATGAAATTGTTGCCAACAATTCTAATAAGTCTGTTAGAGATACTCTTAATTTGAAGCAATTTGAAGATAATTTGTTGAATCTGCCTGTTTTACAGGAACAAAACAAAATTGCTAATCTATTTTCTCATCTAGACTCCCTAATCACCCTTCATCAGCGTAAGCTTAACAGTCTTAAAAATATCAAAAACACATTACTAGAGAAAATGTTTGTATAGAAGAAATTATGTAATCTAATATAGGCAATTAATACACATTGCTAGGAAAATGGTTTTGTATTCAATAGAAAATAAATGTTTATTATGTATTTTTGCCTCTAGAAAAAAGCATCAGCAAACCGCTGGTGTTTTTTGCTCCAGTGCAATATTAAATTTTTGCTTAGAACATCACAAATATCATGAGAATAAAAATTCCTTTATAAAATTTAAATTTAAACATAAAAAAATGGGTTAAATCTAATTGCAATAAAAATTTATTTTTCGCTTGTCAGTGCAAAATATTCAAGAGTAAAAACACAAGAAAAAGTTAGGAAAATAGCCGTTTTTTTCCCTAAAAAGTTCACTTTACTAAATGATTCATAAATCGCCTGTTTACTATAATGAAAAGGAAAGAAGTATGCAATTCTTAACTTATGACTTTGATACTAAATACAGCAGTATGTTAAAAAATAAATGTAAAATTAAACCAACATATAAGTTTTATATAGAAAAGTTAAATCTTTTACTTATTCTAAAAAATAGTTCAAAAATTGAATACAAAATTTCTTATTGTTAATTTATACTAATTAGCCTGTTTCATAGTATTAAACAGCAAAAAATGTAATAATATTTATTCAGCGAAATATAATCAAATAATTTAAAAATGCTTAAAAATCAAAATGTTTTAGTAACAGTACAAATCAATATTATAAGCTCACTAAATTTTGCTTAGTTTATAATGCAAAAAAGTGCTATTTTTGGTAAAATTAATATTATATTTATAATATTACGCCTTTTTTAATATAAAGGAGAGAATTACTTATGGCTAAAATAAATGATGATGAAAAAGAAAAATTAATCAATGATAGTGACAAATTAAATGAAGAAACTTATGATGAAGAAAATGATTCTTCAGATGAACTTTTTATAGCCTTCAAAAAGCCAAAAGACAACAAAAATAATGATGAAGATGAAGAAGATATTCCACAAAATAAGCCAGAATATAAAGTTGAGCCAAAATTAGTTGAAACTGAGCAAGACGGAATAATTCCAATGCAAATCTCAAAAGAGATGAAAGTCTCGTTTTTAGATTATGCAATGAGCGTTATTGTTTCTCGTGCTTTGCCTGATGCTAGAGATGGATTAAAACCTGTTCATAGAAGAATACTTTATGATATGAGTGAATTAGGCATCACAAGTGGTACACAACATCGTAAGAGCGCTAGAATTGTCGGAGACGTTTTGGGTAAATATCACCCACATGGTGATTCATCTGTTTATGAAGCTATGGTGCGTATGGCTCAGGATTTTTCTATGAGATATCCTTTAATTGATAGCCATGGTAACTTTGGTTCGATTGATGGCGATCAAGCTGCTGCCATGCGTTATACAGAAGCTAGAATGTCTAAAGTTGCTGCTTTAATGTTAGAAGGCATTAAAAAAGACACTGTTGATTTTGTCGATAATTATGATGCAACTGAAAAGGAGCCATCAGTTCTTCCTTCGCGTTTTCCAAATTTATTAGTTTCTGGTGGCTCAGGAATCGCTGTTGGTATGGCTACAAGCATTCCTCCACATAATTTAGCTGAAACTATTGATGCAACAATAGCTTTAGCTAAAAATCCAGAAATTAGCATAAGTGAAATTATGGAGTTTCTTCCTGGGCCAGACTTTCCAACTGGCGCTATGATCATGGGCACAAAAGGAATTAAAGAGGCCTATGAAACTGGTAAAGGCTCTATTTCAGTAAGATCAATTGCTAAAATTGAACACTTGCAAAATGGTAAAAGCAGAATTATTGTTTCGGAAATACCATATGAAATAAAGAAAACTTTAATTATTGAGAAAATTGCTCAATTAATGAAAGACAAAACCATTGAAGGTATAGCTGATTTACGTGATGAATCAAACAGAAATGGTATCAGAATAATCATTGATATTAAAAAGGGTGAAGTTCCAGAAATCATATTAAATAAGCTTTATAGGCAAACTCCGCTTCAGTCAAATTACAATGTTAATTTCGTAGCATTAGTTGATGGCGAGCCTAAATTATTAAACATTAAGTATGCCTTAGAAGTTTATTTAAAGCACCAAGAAAATGTTGTTACTAGAAGGTTAAGATTTGATTTAAATAAAGCTAAAGATAGAATGCATATCTTAGAAGGGCTAAAAATTGCTGTTGAAAATATAGATGAAGTAATTAAAATAATTAAATCATCTAAAACTGATCAAGATGCACAAAGTAATCTATCAACAAGGTTTGATTTAAGTGAAAAACAAACAAAAGCTATTGTTGACATGCGTTTAGGTAGACTAACTGGTCTAGCTGTTGATAGCATGATTGAAGAAATGCAAAATTTAGCTGCTGAAATTGAAAGAATTACCAACATTTTAGCTAACAGAGACTTATTAATTGAGCTAATCATTGATGAATTAACTGAAATCAAAAACAAATATGCTGATGAGCGTAGAACAGTAATTGATAAAAATATTAGTGCATCAATTAATGATGAAGATTTAATCAGCAAAAGAGATATTGTTATAACAACTAGCACAAAGGGCTATGTAAAGAGAATTGATTTAGAAGAGTACAAGACTCAAAGACGTGGTGGCGTTGGTATAACAACAATGAAAACATATAATGATGATGATATTTCATCAATTATCACAACAACAACCCATACAGACTTACTCATCTTCACAAACCATGGGCGAGTTTATAGAATTCGTGCTCATGAAATTCCTGAATTAAATAGACAATCAAAAGGAACTTCATTTATTAACATAATTCCTAGACTTAAAGTTGATGAAGGCGAAAAAGTCATCTCAATGCTTGCTGTTGATGAATACAGCGATGACAAGTACTTATTCACTGCAACAAAATTAGGAATAATTAAAAAAACTAGTCTTTCAGAGTTTCAAATTATCAATATAAACGGTAAGCGTGCATTCAACCTCAAAGAGGAAGATGAGCTTATTCGTGCTTCGATTATTGATGATGATGAACTAATTTTATTAGCCAATAGCAAACAAAGAATTGTTAAGTTTCACTCAAATGAATTCAGAGCTTTAAGCAGAATTGCTACAGGTGTAAAAGGAATTACTTTAGCCGAAGACGAGACATGTATTTCAGCATCATCAAGTTCTGAAGGTGAATTGATTTTAACAATTGGCAAAAATGGTTTTGGTAAAATTACCCACCATAGTCTTTTTAGATTAGTACACAGAGGCGGAAAAGGTGTTATTGGCATAAACAGTGATAAGGCCGGTAATTTGGTTTTTGCTCGTTTTGTTAATCCGCATGATGAGATTCTAATGATCACAACAAGCGGTCTTACAATAAGAATACCTATCAAGGATATAAATGAAACCGGTAGAGCAACAAAAGGTGTTAAGTTAATTAACTTAAAGAAGAAAGAGCAAATTCAGGCAGTTGAGATTGTTAAGTTAGAGAGTGATTCAACTTTAGATGAAACTATTGAGGATGAAAAATTCATTGATGATATAAAAAATCAAACTAAAGAAATTCTCTTAGATAAAGGCGACATCAATGAAGAGACTATAGAAATTGATATTGATTAATTTTTAAGGATATGCTTAATGATCAGTGATTTAAATAATAAAATCCTAATGTCTATTACAGGAAACTCATTAATTTTAAAGTCAACAACAAAAGAACAAATAAGTGAACAAACATGTTCTTTAGTTTTTGAACACATTTGTTCAATACTTGATAATAACAGTGAGCAAAAGATTTTATTGTCTTTTCAAGGAGACCTTAAGCACTATAAAATAGTCAAATACATCAAAAATATACCTGTTAAAAACTTCAAAGTTTATTCATACGACTCTCATATTGGCACAGACTTTTCTACTGATGAAATAGCATGCCACAAGCACAAAATTGATTACGTAGTAAAATTTATAATTTCGAAAACTTCAAAATTTATATCTATTGTCATATATGACTATAAAACAAGGTTTTACGTAAAAAAAGATATCTTAGAAAAAGTGCACGATAGTTTTTGTAGTAACAAAAAATTAGAATCAGTTGATAATGACCTTAATTATGAAGCTGAGCTGTTAAATGTTGACCATTTAATATCAGCACAAGCTTCAAAAGAAGAGATTCTTAAAGCATTTTTTAATGTAAGACCTCGTTATAAGTCAAGAAGCTTAGTTTTAGTAAACAATGATTATTCACTATTGTTATGTTCGCAATTATTTAGTAATTACGATACCAGTTTTAAGGTTAAAAAAAGTAAAATAAGCAATAACAAAAGCAGAAAATTTTTTGATACATTTAAAAACCTATTGCCAAAATTAAAAAACTATCAAAGCATAATTTATATTGATAATTATTCTAATTTAGCAACTGATTTTTTAATTGATTATAAGCTTAAAAATCTTTCGCTTGATCAAGTAGTTTTGCTTTACTTAGATTTTTTAGTGGAAGAGTTAAAAAGATCTAATCAAGTAAACATTAAAAAATTATTTGTTGTTATTCCGCCAAATGCAAGTAGCCAAATAATTGAATTAATCAAGCAATATAAAATGAGATATTTTTACTACAATTCAGATACTATTGAAGAATTATTAAATGACGAAAACTGCTTATTTACATACTCATTTGAAAAAATCAATGCTAATCCAAGATACTCAAAAATTCATAATAACTACTACTTTTTAATATGTTTAGTTTGAATGCTTAACATTTACAGAAATAGAAACAATTTGCTGTCATTCAAATACAACTCACTCAAGGAAAATTTTGGCAGTATACATGTTATTAAGAAATATAAAAAAATTGAATTTGCCAATTTAAATAATTTAGTTTCAATTATTGAAAATAAATATTTAGAAAGCAAACTATTTAACAAAATAGTCATATTTAAGTCTTGATGCGAGAATAATTATGCAATTTTAAAGCTTTATTCTGATAACAGCAAAAATTCTGTATCAATTTACTATGATTCTGAAAAGGAAAATATAGTTTTTGAATATCATATTTTTAGTGAAGATTTAAAGCAGAATGTTTCCTGAAAATTTCAGTACTTCAAAATGGCTTTATGAATAAACAAAGTAATTAAGTCATTAAAGTCTTAATTTTAAAAAAGATTAGTTCAAAAAACCATTTGACAAAAAAGCCTATAAAACAGTGTTATTAGTGTTTTGTGGTTTACGCAATTTTGCCTTATAAAATTGCTTATATTTTTACAAATTTATAATAAAATTTATTTTGCATAATTAACAGCAGATAATTATTTATTCACTATATGATATTTTCTATTGATTTGAAAGTAAGTTAGCTGTAAACCGAAATCATTAAAAAATCATCAAGAATAGAGAAATTGTCTCCTTTTGATGTTTTTATGCAGAAAGAGGAAAAATGAGATATTTAGGACCAGTTTTCAAAAAAGCTCGTCGTTACGGGATTTCAATTTTAGAAAACGAAAAAGAATTTTCAAAAGGTAAAAAACGTACCTATGCACCTGGTCAACATGGTAATAAACGTGTTAAACTTTCTGACTATGGATTGCACCTATATGAAAAACAAAAAGTAAGATTTATTTATGGTATTAGCGAAAAACAATTACAAAAAATTTACGCTCGTGCTATCAAAATGAAAGGTGTTGCTGGTACAAACTTACTACAACTTTTAGAAAGTCGTTTTGATAATGTTGTTTATAGAGCAGGATTTGCAACAACAAGAAGACAAGCTCGTCAATTAGTAGCACATGGACACTTCCAACTTAATGGAAAAAACGCTGACATTCCTTCTATGCACATATCTGTAGGTGATGTTATTACACTTAAAGCCAAGACACAAAACAATAATCAAGTTAAAGCTGCTTTAGAATCAAAACCTGCTGCTGCTTGATTAACAGTTAAAAACTTTGAAGCTAAAGTTGACAGACTTCCTAACAGAAGTGAATTAAATCCAAATGTTAAAGAAAACTTTGTTATCGAACACTATTCAAAATAGTTAAGATTAGGAGATTATATTATGAAAAAAGATATACATCCACAATACAACACTGTTGAAGCAACATGCTCAACATGTTCAAAAAAATTTACATTTGGAACAACTAAAAAGTCAATTTCAATCGATGTTTGTTCAGGATGTCACGTTGTTTATACTGGTGACAGAGCAAAAACAAAAGCAACAGGTATGATTGACAAATTCAACCAAAGACTTGCTAAAAAGAGCGCAAAATAGTAAACTCTTAACAAAGAACCGCCAAGGTTCTTTTTTTAGCACTCTAATTATTAAAGTGAACATCTTTTAAGATGCAAGTGACAAATAATCCTATAAAACAGCATTTTACGTTAAGCAACTTTTTTAGCACTTTAGCTATTCATATGCTAAAAAAGTTTATAATTATAATATGCTTAAAAAAGATGATTTTGGTTTAACTGCAGACTTAAAAACAGTTTTGAAATACACTGTTGAAATGTTTATTGAAGACGGTGTGCCTGTTAGTTCACAAGCATTATTAGAAAATTTTAAGTTAAATTTTTCTAGTGCTAAAGTTAGATACTTAATGAATGATTTGGAAAAGTATGGATTTTTAGAAAAAACGCATACATCAAGTGGGAGAGTCCCTTCAGCTAAAGGATATGAGTACTATGCAATGTATTTAGTAAATTTTGACACAAATGCCTTTAAAGAAAGAATAAAAGACATTTTTGCACGAAGAAGAGTGTCAATAGAAAATACAGTTGAAGAAGCAGCAAAAATAATAACTGAATCTATTGGGGTAACCTTAGTTACTACTGAAAATAATGAAAATGCAACACTTAAAAACTTGCAATTAGTTCCCTTGTCTGATAGAGAGGGAATAGTATTAATAACTGATTCGTATAACAAAACAACTACTAATAACATAAACATCAATAAAGAAATGTACTCGATGAATGACTTAGCAATTGCGACTAAAGTATTTAATCAAAGACTTGTAAATTCATCATTAATTAATTTAGCTTCATCTGCTAAAGCATTATGACCTATACTATCTGAATCGATAAAAAATTATGAAACATTATTAGAAGAGTACATAAATCAAGTTTTCCATTTTGCATTTGTTAATAAAAATAATATTTATGGCAGAAACAATATTATTTTAGCTGATGAAATTTCAAGACAAGATTTACTAAAAATATTGCACAAGATTGAAAATGAATCTATTTGAGAAATAATTGATTCTGAAATATCAGACCAAAATAGAAATATAAAAATAGCTATATGCAGTGACCACAGCACATTTATAGCCAAAAAGTTACAAAATAACAAAATTAAAGAAATTTCATTAGTTGGTACCAACAGAATGAATTATGCTAAAGGTATTTCCGCTTTAGAAATATTAGAAGAGTTAATAAATGAATATGATGAATAAAGGAGAAAATGTGAATAAAGCTAGTGAATTTAAAAAAACTTTTGATAAAGGTGACATTTTAATAGTAGATATTGATGCATATTCTCCTAAAAAAGAGCTCATAGAGCCTTTTTGCACAAAGGATCATGAATTAGTTTTAGGAAAAAATAATTTTTTACAAAACTTTGATAATAAGTTTTTACACAATGAAATTGAGCCAAGTTACAAATTTCAATTAAAAATTCCTAAAAATCATCCTAATGAAAAATATAGAAATCAAAAACTCTTTTTTGAAGTTACTTTAAAAAACTATGAGGAGTTAACAAAACAAAAAGCATTAGATACAAGTGAGGGCGAAAACAAAAGCCAAGAAGAAATAAATGATGATCCATTAGCAAAAGCACAAGAAAGAATTCTTTCGCTTTTTGTAGAGAACGAAAAGCTTATTAAACAAAATGAGTTACTAAAAATTTTATTAGAAAAAGAAAAAGAAGGCCCAAAAGCGGTTGTTATCCCTAATGAATTAAAAAAAGAAGTTGAGCAATATGCATTGCAAAAGTTTTTTGAAGAATTTGTTAATTATTATAGTTTATACAAAGTAACTAGTTTAAGCTCAGAAATGCAGGCTGAATTACTTGATGATCCAAAATTAAAAGCTTTTTCTAAGGGCTATAGAATGATTACTTGACAATTTGATGAAATGTTTAAAAAATATAATTTTGTTGAACTTAAACCAATTGAAGGAGAGATTTTTGATCCTAAATATCAAAAAGTTAATGAACAAGTTATTGACGATGAATTTCCTTCAAATACTATAATTAACGTTCATTCGTCAGCATACAAGTTGCATGACAGAATTTTACATGTTGCTTTAGTTGACACAAGCGTTAGATCAGATGATCCACAGGCAAAAGTGTTAATTGAAAAATTAGGAGATAATGCGTATCATAAAACTCCTGGAAGGTTACACACTTTAAGAGAAAAAGTAGCGGAAACAATTGCTAAAAATAATAGTAAGTAAAATGAGAAATTATGCTCTCATTTTTATTTTGCTTAATTGGCAAAAGAATTTGTTTGATTAATTCTTAACTTTAGGAGTCATTATTAATCTAACTGCTATGTGCAAAAACAATATGTTAACTAATACACCTGTTTTATAGTATCATTGGTTAATATGCTCAAAATTATGATAATAATTTGCTCTGAATTTAATATAATTATATCATGTTCAAAAAATCAGTAAACGATGCATGAGCATCAGTTAAACGTGGCAATATGCTACTATTAGCAATTGGTGTTTTAATTGGTGCTTCATTCAATGCAGTTATTAGCTCATTAGCAAACGATGTGATAATGGCTGCGATAGCTTCTTTATTCAATGTACAAGCAGTTTCTGAACTAAAAGCTGGCCCTGTTTTAATTGGGAAGTTCTTAGCAGCATTAATTTCATTTATCATTGTTGCTCTTATTATTTTCCTTTTCTTAATCCTTTATTTCTTGATTAAGAATGCAGTTGAAGCAAGAAAGGCTAAGAAGAATCCACCTGTTGTGGTTGTTGCTGCTCCAACAACAGATGAATTAATACTCCAAGAACTTAAGAAACTTAATGAAAACATTGAAGAATTAAGAAGAAGTCAATTAAAGTAGAAAAATATTTGGAAAAAAGTTGGGATTTTCCCAATTTTTTTCTTTTTTGTGCTCTGAACACAAATTGTCTAATTAAATAAATGAAAGGAGGAAAATGGAACAAAATAAATTTGTTAAGCTTGATGAAAATCAAGAAAAGCATATTCGCGGTGGTTTTTCTATAACTGCTGCTCTAGCCGGAGTTTCTGCAATTGTGACAATAGCTACTAAAATTGTGTCATTAGTAAAACTTTCTAAAGCTAAAAAAGGAGAAGTGACAAGCACAGGAAGTTCAAAATGAGACACAAATGAAACAAAAGCAAGCATAGCAAGTTCTAAAAATGTACAGCCCGTATATCATCCAGTTTATGTAAGTTATTAGTATTACAATGTTCATCAATAACTCAAGAAGCATAAAAGCATAAAAATAACATAAAAAATGCTCTCATAACTAGATTTTTGTATTAAAATAAAAGAGTTACTTTTGTAACCATTCTGAACAGGTTTAAATATTATTTTTTTAAAATAATTACCTTAAAGATGAGCCACAAACAGGAGGTTATGCTAAATGATAGCAATAATCGAGACAGGTGGTAAACAAATTCTAGTTAAAGAAGGCGAAACAATTTTTATTGAAAAAATTGAAGGAGCAGAAGGATCAAAAGTTACTTTTGATAAAGTGTTACTTCTTGACAATAAAATTGGTAAACCTTATGTAGAAAGTGCAAAAGTTATTGGAGAGATCCAAAAACAAGGTAAAGCTAAAAAAATAGTTGTATATCGTCACAATGCAAAGTCAACACACAAACGTAAATTAGGACATCGTCAACCTTATACACGTGTTAAAATAACAGGAATTGTAGGTTAGTTAGCTATGGCACACACGAAAGCCGGTGGTTCTACTAGAAACGGTCGTGATAGTCGCGGCCAAAGATTAGGTATTAAATTAGGCGATGGACAATTCTGTACAGCTGGGTCAATTATTTTCCGCCAAAGAGGAACAAAAATTTTCCCAGGTGTAAATGCAGGGCGTGGTAATGACGACACTATTTATGCACTTATTACAGGCTACGTAAAATTTGAACGTAGAAGAAACAGAGTTTATGCTTCAGTTTACCCAACAAGAGTTCAAAACAGCACAAGTGCTGAATAATTAATTAAATTGAGCGCATAAAAAGCAGGTATTTTGCCTGCTTTTCTTGTTTTTTTATGCTGATTCTAACAGCTTAACCTCATCTTCACTAAGTTTTCTAACCTGACCTAATTTTAAATTATTATCAAGCTTCAATTTTCCGAATTCTACACGTTTTAGGTATAAAACGGAAAAACCAAGGGAGCCAAACATTCGCTTGATTTGGTGAAATTTTCCTTCATAAATTGTTAAAAAACAGCCTTTATCATCAATAAGTTCCAAAATATATTTTGAAACAATAAAATCATCATTAATTTTTATTGGACTATGATTGAGTAAAATTTCACTATCAATTTTTTTATCAACTTTTACATAATATTTTTTAGGTACATGATTTTTAGGACTTAGCAATCTATGGCACATTTGGCCATCATTGCTTAATATCAAAAGTCCTTCTGTATCTTTATCTAATCTGCCAAAAGAGAAAAATTTTTCTGCAGGCAAGCCAACAATGTCAAAAATAGTTGCCTCTTCAGAATCGCTATTAGCACAAATAAAATTTGCTGGTTTATTGAACATATAGTATTGAAATTTTTCATATTTTAAGATGCTGTTATCTAGCTCAACAACATCTTTTTCAGAATCAATTTTAATTAATTTAGTTAATATAACTCTATTAACTTTGATTGCTTTTTTCTTTAACTTATTTTTAACTTCATTTCTGCTTAAGTTAGTTAAGTCTGCAATATATTTTTCAATTCTAATTTGTGCCATATTTTTTAATTATCTAATAATTTTGCTTGTTTTAGTTAAATAAAACAAAAATACTTAACATATTTTAATTAATCAGATTATTTACAAGGCATTTAAATTTATAAATTTATAATTTAATAACAAACTTTTAAAAACTAAAATAAGTATAAAGGAATAAGATGTCAAAATATGATCAGTTAAAGGCTAAATTAATAGAGTATATGTCTATTGAAGCTATGTCGAGATACGAAGAGCCAGTTGTTGAAAAGTTAAAAGCCAACATAAAAAGTCAAAATTTTGACTTTTCACGTGATGGATTCGGCTCATTAATAATTACTAAAAAATCAAAAGTTGCTAATGCACCTAAAGTTATGATAGCAGCACATATGGATGAAGTTGGCTTTTTAGTTAGAAACATTGAAGATAATGGTAATTTATTAGTTTCATCTGTTGGCGGAATCTGACCAACAGCAGTTATTGGCACAAAAGCTAAAGTTGTCACAAATAGAGATAATAAAGAAGCAGTTGGTGTTTTTGGACACACATCAATTCACATTTTAGAAGCTGATAAAAAAACTAAGGCACCATTAGAAAAAGAATTGTATGTTGATTGTGGATTTTTGAGTAAACAAGAAGCAATTGACTTTGGTATTGAAGTTGGTGACAGAATTTATATGTCTGGCGAAACCATTGAATTAAAAAATGACCTTCTTGGTGGCAAAGCGATGGATAACAGAGCAGGAGTTACTGTTTTAGATATGCTTGCCAACAGAATTAAAGATATTGATTTAGCTAGCGATCTATACTTAGTTGGTTCAGTACAAGAAGAAGTAGGATGCAGAGGGGCTAAAACTAGTGTTTCGCTCATTAATCCTGACGTAGCTTTTGCAATTGATACAGGAGCTTCGCATGATACAACAGGATGCATCAAAGGTGTGCCATCATTGGGTAAAGGTGTAGCATTATTAATTCAAGATGCTGCTGTTATGACTGATCCAAAATTAGTTAATATGCTAACAGAAATTGCTAAAGAAAACAATATTCCAGTTTATAAATACATAGCTGAAGGTGGCGGAACTGATGGTGCCGTTTTACAATATGGTATTGGTGGTGTTCCTACTATAACTTTAAGCATTCCACAAAGATATTTACATTCGCCTATTGGCGTATGTTCTTTAGTTGATATTCAAGCAACTTTAGACTTAATTACCGAATTTGTAAAAGCTTTTGATAGCAAGAAAAGCTTAGAGCTTAAAGCAAACTAATATCCCTGTTTTATAGAGCTAAAAGGGCAAATTAAAAGCGAGAAGTTCTCGCTTTTTTATTGCTATTCTGGGAGAATTTTAATAGGAACAATTATATTTTTGCTCTTATCACTATGTAAGTGCAAAAAGACACCATTAAACTGACTTGGATTATTTGAAGTAGTAAAAAGAACTTTTTCTTCAAAACGCATATGACGATAAACTTCTTCAAAATTAGCACCAATAGCTGAATTATATGGTCCAGTCATACCTGCATCAGTAATAAAACAAGTACCATTAGGCAATATATGAGCATCATTTGTTTGCACATGCGTATGTGTGCCACAAACAGCATCTACTAAGCCATCTAAATATAAACCTAATACATATTTTTCGCTTGTTGTTTCTGCATGAAAGTCAATAAAGTGAAAGTCTGCTCTTTGCTGATATTGTCTAATTGAATCGATTGTATCGAAGAAGCTATTGGCTATTTCTTGTGTTCAAGGTTTAAGAAGCTTATTAAAAGTTATACCCATTAATGAAGTAACACGTAAAGTTATGCCATTTTTGAGTGTATATAATTGTGTCCCTTTCCCTGGATAACCTGCATCAATATTGGCTGGCCTTACTAAATCAGGGTTATTGATGATGTTCAATATATCACTCTTAGCTCATACATGATTGCCTAAAGTTATAATATCTACCCCGGCTTTTTTAAGTCTTAAATAATCTTTTTGTTCTAGCCCTTTTCTACCAGAAACATTTTCTCCTTGGGCTATAACAATATCTGCATCATAATCCGACTTTAACTTTGATAAATGTTTTTCAACCATTTCAATGCCTGGTGTGCCAAAAATATCACCAATAAATAAGATCTTAAGCTCTTTATTTTCCATTAAACGCTTCTCCAATAGCAAATTAGCAAAATACACTTACATTATTTTAACACTTAGTAAGACTATGCCTTTGTTTATTGTTTATTTATAGCACTAATTTTTCTATTTCTTGTTTAAATTCTAAGTTGTTTTCTAAAAATTCTTTAAGAGCTCTTTTGCCTTGAGTGATGTTCTTGCCTTGATATGCATATCAAGCACCCTTTTTGTCAAATATGCCTTTTTCACAGGCTAATTCTATTAATTCACCTGTAGCATCAATACCTTTAGAGAATAAAATTTCGGTAGTAAAACTCTTATATGGAGCACTTAATTTATTTTTAACCACTTTAATTTTTATTTCATTACCTGTGATATCTTTTCCTTCAGTAATAGAAGTAGTTTTTCTTACTTCGAGTCTTATTGAAGCATAAAACTTAAGCGCTCTACCTCCCGTTGTTGTTTCGGGATTGCCAAACATAACACCAATTTTTTCTCTTATTTGGTTAACAAAAATAACCGTTGTTTTATTTTTATGCAAGTTGCCTGTAATTTTTCTTAAAGCTTTTGACATTAATCTAGCTTGCACACCAACTTGCATATCTCTCATTTCGCCTTCTAATTCAGCAATAGGCACAAGTGCAGCTACACTATCAACTACAATTAAATCAACAGCGCCTGATTTAGCTAAAATATCAACTATTTCCATAGCCTGCTCGCCACTATCAGGTTGACTTAAAATAAGTGTGTTTAAATCAATACCCAAATTTCGTGCATAAAGCGGATCAATTGCATGCTCAGCATCAATAAAAGCTGCTATGCCACCTTGCTTTTGCACTTCTGCAATTGCATGAAGGCAAAGAGTGGTTTTACCACTACTTTCAGGGCCATAAATTTCGACTATTCTGCCTTTAGGATAGCCTCCAATGCCAAGTGCACTATTTAATAAATAACTACCAGATGAAAAGGTTTCTACTTGCTCATCAATTGAATCTTGATTAAACATCATAATAGCTTCTTGCCCAAATTTTCTTGTGATTTCATTTAATGTTCTTTTTATTAAATCCATTTGTTTATTGTTTTCGTTATTTTCATTTTTCATGTATTAATTTATTAATTCCTTTCATAATAACAATTTGCAAAATGGACTACTATAAGCAAACTAGGAAAAAAATGGGAAAAAGGGTACTTTTTTCCCGTTTTTGTTCACTTTTATATAGAGACTATCAAAGATTAGATATAAAAGTATGTACAAAAACAGAGGTATGCTATTAGAAACTATTATTAACCAAACAATTGATTACTATACTTATAATCATATAGCTTTTATTGAGAAAAAAGGCTTGCCAATTAAATTTAGCAACATAACTAACTCTGAAAATAAATTACTGCTTTCTAATGCTTTTGTTTATAAAAAATCAACCGTTGATTATATAGGGTGCTATAAAGGGAGATTTTTGGCATTTGAAAGCCAAGAGCACAAATGAATCATTTTTAGCAAGAAGTAATATAAAAGAGCATCAAAAAAAGTATCTTAAAGAGATACATAAAAATGGCGGACTGGCCTTTTTGATAGTGTTTTTCGGCTTATATGATGAGTTTTATTTACTCTCATATGAGAATTTTATGACAATTGAAAATAAAAACCAATATAGGTATAAATGAATAAAAAAAATAGGCAAAAGAATTCCGCTCACTTATCCTGGAATAATAGACTTTTTGCCCTATATTTATTCTTAATATTAATTTAAATAGCTATTAAAATTAGAAGTTAACTAGCTCTCTTAGATATTTAGAAGGAGTAAATTTAATAACACGTTTTTCAGGCACTGATAACTCACTCATTGTAAAAGGATTTATAGTATCACGACCCCTTCTAATTTTTGTTTCAAAAATACCTAAAGATGAAAGTTGTACTTTGCTTTCGGCAATTAATTCTTCCTTAAGTACGAATACAAAAGCGTCAAAAAATTGATCTGCCCTTTTTACTGAAACTTCCATTTTATTAGCGATTGCCTTGACAAATTCTTTTTTAGTCATTTGATTTTCCCTTCTGAATAATCACAGCAAGATATTTATTTATCCTATTTATATATTACTAAATTTATAGCCAAATTTTATATTTTCATACCTATTGCCCTATAAATAAAGGATAAAATAAAATTCCACTGGTTTATTTGTATTATAAACACATAGATATATCAAAGTATTTTTGAAACAAAAGCTTTATTTTTATTTTTTCTTACAATTTACATACATATATTATTAATAGTTAAGTATTTAATTTTATATTTATTTATGTATTTGTTTCTGCCTAATTGATTTTTTAAGTGTAAAATAGATAAATAATTAGTGTTTAGCAAACTTACAACTCTTTTTGGTGTATCAGAGATTTAAATAAGTTTGGGATGCTGTTAAAAACAGCTCATTTTAGTGAGTAAAACACGTGATTTTAGTGCATTTTTGGCCTATTTTAAATCTAAAATTTTAATTTCAAAAATTTATTAAATAAAAACTAACAAATAAATACTTTTTGACTATAATTGTAAATGCAACATTTACTAAGAAGCAAAAGGTTGTTAGTTAAGCCGTTTTGTTGTCTATGGATAACTAAGAAATTTTTGTGGAGTAAGGTTCATTTATGAACAAAGGAGGCAACATGAGTAAAGTTAATATCAAAGTGAAAAGTTTTGATCACTCATTAGCTGATTTTGGGGCTAAAAAAATAATTGAATTAGCAACCAAAAGCAATACTAAATTCAGTGGTCCAGTTCCACTTCCTACCAAAAGAGAAGTGGTTACTATCTTAAGATCAGTTCACATTAACAAAAAGTCACGTGAACAGTTTGAAAGTAGAACTTTCCAAAGATTGATTGTTTTCATTAACCCTAGTGAACAAACAATTGACAAACTTAAAAGACTTGAATTACCTTCAGGTGTTGAAATTCAAGTTTCACAAAAATAAATCCAACTTGCTTTAATGCAAGCTATGGTCATCAAAATTAGATTAGGAGATGAATATGAAAGGAATCTTAGGACGTAAGGTTGGAATGACTCAAATCTACACAGAACTTGGTCAAAGAATACCAGTTACTGTTGTTGAAGTTAAACCAAATGTTGTTTCAAAAGTTCTAACAGTAGAAAAAAATGGTTATTTTGCAACACAATTAGCTACTGTTGAGAAAAAAGCTAAGAGAGTAAACAGACCATTAGCTGGTCAATTTATTCAAGCTAAAACAACACCTAAGCAATACATTAAAGAAATTCGTGGCATGGAAGGCTATGAATTAGGTCAAGAAGTTAATGCAAGCATTTTTTCGGCTGGCGAACTAGTTGACATTACCGGTATTTCTAAAGGTAAAGGATTTGCCGGAACAATTAAAAGATGAAACCAACACATAGGACCTAAATCGCACGGTGGTGGTGGTGGTAGTCAACCTGTTAGACAAACTGGCTCTCTTGGTGATATATCAGGTAACCGTGTTGTTAAAGGTATGACAATGCCAGGTCACTTAGGTTCAGAAAAAACAACAGTACAAAACTTGGAAATTGTTAAAGTTGACACAGTGAACAACCTACTTTTAGTTAAAGGTTCAATTCCAGGTGCTAAAAAATCATTTGTGATTATTAAGCAAGCTGTTAAAGGTCTTCCAACTAAGGAGGCAATCAAGTTAGTTAACGTTAAAGAAGTTGTTAAGATGAATGAGCTTATTGAAAAAGCTAAGAAATTCAATATTGAAGTTACAGTTGGTATGACTTCGGCTGAATTAGAACCATTAATTCACAAAGCTGAAGAAGAACAAGCTGCTGAAGGAGATAAATAATGGCTGATTTAGAAAAAGAAATGAAAACAACAACCAAGAAATCTACTTCAACTGCTAAAAAACCAGCAGCTAAAAAAGCAACTACTGCTAAAGAAACTTCAAGTACAAAGAAAACTTCTACAACAACATCTACAACAGCTGCTAAAAAACCAGCAGCTAAAAAATCAACTACAAGTGCAAAAAGCACAACTAAAACTGTAGCGGCTGAAAAAACTAAGTCAACAAGTACTACAACTAAAAAAGCTACAAGTGCTAAAGCAGCTTCAGAAGCTAAAGAAACAGTTAAAAAGCCTGCTGTTAGTGCTGAAAAATTTGAAAAGAGTGCAAAATTAGAATTTGATACATCTAAACTTAATCCTAAGTTATTTGCATCAGACAAAATTTACTCACAAGCAATTTTTGACACCATTATTTCAGACAGAGCTTCAAGACGTCAAGGTACTCATGATGTAAAAAGCCGTGCTGAAGTACGTGGTGGTGGTAAAAAACCTTGAAGACAAAAAGGCACAGGTAGAGCACGTGCTGGTTCAACTAGATCACCAATATGAGTAGGTGGTGGTAGAGCATTTGGTCCAACACCAGTTAGAAACTACAAGCTTAAAGTTAACAAGAAAGTTCGTTTCAATGCTTTTGTTTCAGTCTTAACCTTATTAGCACAAAGCAAAGCTGTTGTTGTTGATGACTTCAAATTAGAATCAATTTCAACAAAAGCTGCTATTAACAAATTAAGCGAACTAGGCATTAAAGAACAAAAACACATTTTGATTGCTACAAATGACGAAGTTACCTATAAATCAGTTGCAAACTTACAAAATGTAATTTGTGTAAAACCAACATCTGTATCTGTTGAAAACTTAATTTGAGCTGATGTTTTAGTACTTTCAACTGAAGGCTACGAAAACTTTGAAGGGAGAATTAAATAATGGAAATAACTCGTGTTATCAAAAGTCCAGTTCTTACTGAAAAGTCAAACGAAGCTTTAGGTAAAAATGTGTACACATTTGAAGTTGATTGAGCAGCTAACAAGTTTCAAATTAAAAAAGCTGTTGAGTTCATCTTTAAAGTTAAGGTGTTATCAGTTAACACACTTAAAGTTGACAAGCAACCTAAAAATTTAGGTCGTTTCCACGGATTTACAAACAAATACAAAAAAGCTTTTGTTAAATTAGCTGACGGCTATTCAATTTCATTCTACCCACAAGAAGAAGAAAAACAAGATAAAGCTAAAGTTGAAAAAGAAAAAGCTGAAGCTATTAAAGCTGAAAAAGAAAAGAATGCAGAAAAAGAAGCTAAATTAGCAGAAAAAATTGCTGCTAAAAAAGCTAAAAAATCATCTGCAACCAAAGAAAAAGAAGAAAAATAAATTTACTGAGGATTAATTTTGCTTAAAAGATGAATTCCTCAACTATTTTTAAGCAAGGAGAAATATTAGAAATGGCAGTTAAACATTACAAGCCAGTTACAAATGGTCGCCGTAATATGTCATCTCTAGATTATTCAAAAAATCTAAGCGGTCACGCACCTGAAAAATCATTATTAGTGATTTTAAAAAAAAATTCAGGTCGTAATAACCAAGGTAAAATTACAGTTAGACACCAAGGTGGCCGTGTAAAGAGATACTATCGTATTATTGACTTTAAACGTAACAAAGACGATATTCCAGCAACTGTTAAATCAATCGAATATGACCCAAACAGATCGGCAAATATTTGTTTATTAGCATATGCTGATGGTGAAAAAAGATATATTTTAGCACCTGAAGGTATTAAAGTCGGTCAAAAAGTTGTTTCAGGAAACAATGTTGATATTTTAGTAGGTAACTCATTACCACTTTCAAATATTCCTGAAGGTACATTTGTACACAACGTTGAAATGCAACCTGGTGGTGGCGGAATTATCGCTAGAAGTGCAGGAACATCTGCACAAATCTTAGGTAAAGATGATGACGGTAAATATGTGGTATTACGTCTTAAATCAGGCGAAATGCGTAGAATTTTAGCACGTTGCCGTGCAACAATTGGTACAGTTGGCAACGGTGAACATTCATTAGTTCTTTTAGGTAAAGCTGGTAGAAGTAGACATTTAGGTGTTCGTCCAACAGTTCGTGGTTCTGTTATGAACCCAATCGATCACCCACATGGTGGTGGTGTAAGTAAGCAACCTATTGGACGTAAGGCTCCTTTAACTCCTTGAGGTAAAAAAGCTCTTGGTGTTAAAACAAGAAAAACTAAGAAATCTTCAACAAAATTGATTTTAAGAAGAAGAAAGGACTCTAAATAATGGCTCGTAGTCTTAAAAAAGGCCCTTTTGCTGATGAACACTTACTTAAAAAAGTAGATGCTATTTTAGAAGGAAAAATGCCAAAGAAGCCAATTAAAACTTGATCAAGAAGATCAACCATCTTCCCAAGTTTTATAGGTTTAACATTCCAAGTTCACAACGGCCACCAACATATTGATGTTTATGTAACTGATGATATGGTTGGTCACAAGTTAGGTGAATTTGTTCCAACTAGAACATACTCAGGTCATGGTGCTGAAAAAGGTAAGAAGAAATAATTATGAACAATCAAAGTGCTAAAGCAGTTGTTAAAATTCAAAGAATTTCACCAAGAAAAGCACGTTTAGTTGCTGACTTATTCAGAGGTAAAGACGTTAAAGTTGCTCTTGGTATTCTAAACAACACAAACAAAAAAGCATCACAATTATTTATTAAATTATTAAATTCAGCTATTGCTAACGCAACAAACAACCATGGTATGGATGCATCTAAATTATTTGTTAAAGAAGTATTAGTTAATGAAGGTCCAACACTTAAAAGATATCAACCACGTTCACAAGGTAGAGCTTATTCTATTTTCAAAAGAACATCTAATTTATCAATAACATTGGAAGAAAGGGTATAGTCATGGGACAAAAGGTTAATCCAAATGGCTTCCGTTATGGAATTACAAAGCCTATTAACTCTGTTTGATTTGCTGAAAAGCAAAACTATGGAGACTTATTAGTTCAAGATGCTAAAATTTACAAATTCTTCGATAAATTAGTTAGAAAATACCAAATTGGCAACACCTCAATTAAAAGAACTAAAGCACAAAAAGTTACCGTTGTATTACAAACTAGCCAACCAGCTAAATTACTTGGCGAAAATGGCGCAAATATTGAAAAAATTACCCAAGATTTGCACAAATATTTAAAAAATAAATCACTTGATATTAATTTACAAGTTTCATTATTGAAACAACCTGAATTAAATGCTAGACTAGCTGCTGAAGCTATAGCACAAAAATTAGAAAACCGTGAAAGTTTTCGTGTTGCCCAAAAGCTAGTTATTAATGATGCACTTAGAGCTGGTGCAAAAGGAATTAAAACCCAAGTTTCAGGACGTTTAAATGGTGTAGATATGGCTAGAGCAGAAGGCTACAGCAGTGGTGAAATGCGACTTCACACTTTAAGACAAGATGTTGACTTTGCTAAGGCAACAGCAAGAACCATTTATGGTGCTATTGGTGTGAAAGTATGAATTTCTAAAGGTGAACTTTTGGAAGGAGATAAATAATGCTTCAACCCAAAAGAACTAAATATCGTAAGCCTTTTTTAGTACGTCATGATAAAAGAAAAGCTCACAAAGGTAATACAGTAGAGTTTGGCGAATTTGGTCTACAAGCAGTTACTTCAGCTTGAGTAGATGCTCGTCAAATCGAAGCTGCACGTATTGCTATTACACGTAGAATGGGTCGTGAAGGTAATGTTATTATTAGAATTTTCCCTCACTTCTCAAAAACATCTAAACCTATCGGTGTACGTATGGGTTCAGGTAAAGGTTCTCCTGAAAAATGATATACAGCTGTTAAGGTAAACACTGTTATGTTCGAAGTTTCAGGTGTTTCTGAAGAAATTGCACGTGATGCACTTAGACTAGGTGGTCACAAATTACCAGTGTCATGAAAAATTATTACTAAAAGTGAAGGAGATAATCAATAATGCTTTACAAAGATATTAAAGTTAGTCACTTGATGAACTCCAATGATGAACTCCAAAAACTAGTGAAAGACTTTGAAGCTGAATTATGAACATTAAATTTCAAAAAGTCAGTTGGAAGCTTAGACCAAAGCCACAAAATTAGAGCAATTAGAAGAGACATTGCCAGAATAAAGACTGAGTTAAATGCAAGAGAAAAGGGAGCTAAATAATGGAAAGAAATACACGTAAAACATTACAAGGCAAAGTTACATCTGCTCGTGGTGATAAAACTATCATTGTTGAAGTTGAAAGCCACAGATCACATGCTTTGTATTCAAAACGTTATAGAGTAGCCAAAAAATTTGCTGTACATGATGAAAATAACATTGCTAAAGTTAACGATATCGTGACAATTATGGAAACAAGACCACTTTCAAAGACAAAACATTTCCGTTTAGTTGCAGTTAAACAAGCTGCTATGCAAGGAGAAAAATAATCTATGGTTTTAGAACTATCCAAATTAAATGTTGCTGATAACTCAGGAGCAAAAGAAGTTGGTGTTATTAGAGTTCTTGGTGGTTCACGTAAAAAAACAGCAAACATTGGTGACGTAATTATTTGCTCAGTTAAAAAAGCTATTCCTACAGGTATTGTTAAAGAAGGTCAAGTAGTTAAAGCTGTTATTGTTAGATCAGTTTACGGTATTCACCGTGAAAATGGTCAACACATTCGTTTCGATGACAATGCAGTTGTAATTATTAAAGATGACAAAACTCCTAGAGGAACTCGTGTATTCGGTCCTGTGGCACGTGAATTGCGTGATAAAGGTTACTTAAAAATTGTCTCACTTGCACCAGAAGTGCTATAAAAAAGGATTATTATGAAAATCAAATTTAAGAAAAATGATGAAGTAATAGTTATTGCTGGTTCACATAAGGGCAAAACTGGCCGTATTGTTAAGGTTGATATTAACAACAATACAGCTATAGTTAAAGACATTAACATAGTAACAAAACACGTAAAACCTGGTCAAGGCAATGATGGCTCAATTAAGAAAATGGAAGCTCCAATTCATGTTTCAAATCTTTCAATCTTAGTTAAAAAAGCAACTAAAACATCTCCAGCACAATTTTCTAAAATTGGATACAAATTTGACAAAGATAATAAAAAAGTACGTATCTTACGTAAAACTAAGAAGGAAATTTAGTTATGAACTTAAAGCAAAAATATTTAACTGATGTAGTTCCTGCTTTAATGAAGCAATATGGCTATAAATCAATTATGCAAGTTCCAAGATTAGAAAAAATAGTGCTAAATATGACGGCTGGTAAAGAAGTTACAAACTCAAAAGCAATTGAAGAAGTACTTAACGAATTAACTCAAATTTCAGGACAAAAACCTTTCCAAACTCGTGCTAAAAAATCAAATGCTTCATGAAAACTTCGTGAAGGAATGGCGATGGGTGGTAAAGTAACATTAAGAAGAGACAGAATGTGAGACTTTTTGGAAAAATTCATTAATGTTGCTATGCCTCGTATTCGTGACTTCCGTGGTGCTAATCCTAAAGCATTTGACGGTAGAGGAAATTACTCATTTGGAGTAAAGGAAGAAATCATCTTCCCAGAAATTGAATTTGACAAAATTAGAAGAATTAAAGGCCTTGATGTGCAAATTATTACATCAGTTAACAATGACAAAGAAGCTAGAAGTTTATTAGAATTAATCGGAATGCCTTTTAGTAAGGGAGAAAAATAGTTATGGCTAAAAGTTCATTAAAAGCTAAACAAAAGAAACACGCTAAATTCTCAACACGTGCTTACACACGTTGTGAATTATGTGGACGTGTACATGCAGTTTTAAGAAAATACAAAATCTGCCGTATTTGTTTCCGTGAATTAGCACACCAAGGCAAAATACCTGGTATGAAGAAAGCGAGTTGATAATATGTTTATAACAGATCCTATTTCAGATATGATTGTTAGAATCAAAAATGCAAATCAAAGAAAATTTAAAACTGTACTAATTCCTTATTCAAATAAAAAGGCAAAAATTCTAGAAATTCTTTTAAACGAAGGTTACATTTCAAGTTTTGTTACAAAAGGTGAAGGCAAAGACAAAACTTTAGAAGTAGCATTAAAATACAAAGGCAATCAATCAGCAATTATTGACTTCAAACGTATTTCAAAACCAGGGCTAAGGGTATATGCTGCTGCAAATAATTTATCATCAGTATTATCAGGCTATGGTACAGTTATAATCTCAACTTCTAAAGGTGTAATGACTGAAAAACAAGCTCGTAAGGAAAATGTAGGTGGTGAAGTACTTGCCTACATTTGATAGGAGGTTTTGATGTCTCGTGTCGGAAATAGAATATTAAGTATTCCTGCAAATGTTTCACTTACTCAAGATGGTACACTTTTAACAATTGAAGGTCCACTTGGTAAATTACAAAGAAACATCAGCCCATTAATTGCGCTTAAAGTGGAAAATAATACAATTAGCACAATTAGAGCAAATGAAGAAAAGTCTACAAAGCAATTACATGGAACTACTAATGCACTTATTTCAAATATGTTAATTGGTGTTTCAAAAGGCTATAAAAAAGAATTAGTTATCAAAGGTGTTGGTTTTAAATTCACACTTAAAGGTGATATTTTAGAAGTTTCTGCTGGTTACTCACACTTAGTAAACTTAGATATTCCTGCTGGATTAAAAGTTGAAGTACCTAAACCAGTTGAATTAGTAATTTCAGGTATCGATAAAGAAATTGTTGGTCAATTTGCAGCTGTTGTTAGAGCTGTAAGAAAACCTATACCATACTCAGGTAAAGGTATTGCATACAAAGATGAAGTTATTCGTCGTAAAGAAGGAAAAACTGCTTCTAAGTAGTTGGATAAGAAAGGATTTTAAAAAATGGCAACATTATCAAGAAATCAAGCACGTCAAATTAAACACAGACGCGAACGTCAACACATTAGTGGTACAGCAGAAAAACCTAGATTATGCGTATTTAAATCACTTCAAAACTTTTATGCACAATTAATTGACGATACTAAAGGAATTACATTAGCTAGTGTTTCAACATTAGAAAAAGGCAAATACAACGGAAATATTCAAGCTGCAACTGCTGCCGGTGAGAAAATGGGTGAAATTATTAAAGGCTTAAAAATTAAAAGCATTGTCTTCGACCGTTCAGGTTACATTTATCACGGAAGAGTTAAGGCATTTGCTGATGCAGTAAGATCAAAAGGAGTTAAATTCTAATTATGGCAGATTTAGAAAACAAAACAGTTAAGGCTAATGTAGAAAACAAGCCAGGTGCAGCTAAAACACAAAGTGTTAGTGCACCAAAGAGAACTGAATCAGGCGCTAAAAAACAAATTTGAGAAAAAAGAAGCGCACATGATTCTAAAGATATGCCTAAAAAGAGTGTTGATAGAGCTAATAAAGTTAAAAACCGTACACGTTTTGGTGAAGCAAACAACGAATTTAGCGAAAAAGTAGTTAATATTAGCCGTGTTACAAAAGTTGTTAAAGGTGGACGTAGATTCTCATTCTCAGCTTTTGTAGTAGTTGGGGATAAAAAAGGTAAAGTTGGTTTTGGTCACGGAAAAGCAAATGAAGTTCCTGATGCAATTAAAAAAGCTGTTAAGGATGCTAGAAATCATCTTATCAGTGTTCCTATTCAAAACAAAATCACAGTGCCTCATGAAATTCATGCTAAATTCTTAGCTTCTAAAGTTATGCTTAAACCAGCTCCTAAAGGTAAAGGTATAGTTGCTTCAGGAACTGTACGTGCAGTTGTTGAACTAGCAGGTTATACTGATATTTACACAAAAACATATGGTTCTCGTTCAAAAGCTAACATTGTTAGAGCAACTCTTAAAGCCTTACAACAATTAAGAACACCTGAACAAATTGCTGAAATTAGAGACAAAGACGTTAAAGACCTTTTAGGTTAATCATTAATTAGGAGAGTAAAATGAAATTACATACATTAAAGTCAACTCCTGGTGCACGTGTTGAAAAACACCGTGTTGGTAGAGGCCATGCTGCTGGTAAAGGTAAGCAAGCTGGTAAAGGTCAATCAGGTCAAAACAAACGTCACGGTCACAGATTAGGATTTGAAGGTGGTCAAACCCCATGATTCCGTCGTATTGGTAAAAGAGGATTTACAAATGTAAATCACGTTGAATACCAAGTAGTAAATCTTAAAGATTTAGAACAAAACTTTAAAGCTAATGCAACAGTAGATTTAGAGTCATTATTCAAAGCTAACTTAATCAAAAGATCAATGCCAGTTAAATTATTAGGTAATGGTAAGTTAACTAAAAAACTTAATGTAACATTACATGCAGCTTCAAAAAGTGCTATTGATGCAGTTGAACAAGCTGGTGGAAAATTTACAATTCTTTAATTAATTCATTTTAATAATTCAATTAACTTTTAAACTAAATGTGTTTCTTGCCTTTTTGTGCAACATAAACACATTTTTTTATTATTCTTGTATAAAATTAAAATATTAAGAACCTGAAAGATATTAAATGAACAATTTAAGCCACAATATTATTTTAAATAAAGCTCAATATGAACAATTTTTAAACACATTTAGACTTAATATTGAATATTTAAGCGAGTTTTTAGTTTCAAAAATTCATGAAGATAAAGCACAAAATGAGTTAATATTTTGCATTCAAAATTTTGATAATAAAGAGCAAATTTTTACCAAAGTAGCCTATTTAAAGGGCTCATATGTTTATTTTGAAATATTTAACTTACTTATAAATGATTTTGAATGCTTTGTTTTTGATATGGGCGGAACACTTTTAGATAGTAAAAAGATGCTGCAAAATGAAAATATTAAAAAAGTTAATGAACTAGCAAGAATAGGCAAAAAAATTATTATAGCTACTAGTGGCTCATACTTTAATTTTGAAAACTACTTTGAAAAAATAAATTTTAATATGCCACTAATTTGTGCTAATGGCGCAATGATTTATGATAATAAAACTTTGAATCTTACATCTGGTTTAGAAATGCTTAAAGAAGAAGCGAATGAAATTATGAATAAGTGCAACGAGCTTGGATTAGCCTATTATATTTTTCATGATTCTGGTATGGCTGGTATAAATGTAGAAAATTCATCGGCATATAAGCAAAATAAAGAAGCTACAGGAATGAAAAAAGAAAGCCGAGTACTCAATCCTGAAAGTAACTTTTTTGATGATAAAAAAATTTATAAAGTTTTTGTAACTTTTGAAAGTTATCAAGCTGACAAAATAAAAGCACTAATTTCATTTTGCAAAAAGTTTAAAAAACTTCATACAATGCAAACTCATAGTAATTTTTTAGACATTGGAATTGCTTGCTCAAAAGCAAGTGCTCTAAACAATATTTCTAATGAACACAAAATTAATTTAGCAAAAACTGCTGTTTTTGGTGATTCAGACAACGATTTACCTTTATTTGATATTGCAAAAGTTAGTTTCGCTCACTCAAGCGCAAGGCTAAGTGTTTTAAAAAGTGTGCATTATGTTTCATCTAAAGATAATAATGAAAACTGAATTAGTTGGTTAATTGATAATTTATTTGTTTAAAAATAAAAAAGTGGACATATACTAGGACACTTTATTTTAATTTCAAATTAGTACCTAAAGAAACAATTTTTGGTTCAGCATTTATATTAAAGTTAACTATATCTTTATAATCAAAATAAGCTAACTCTAAATCAAAAGTTTTGTCATCATACACAGTAAAAATCAATTTTGAGCCAATAGGATACTTTTCAAGTTGATTAAGATTAGGTACACCTATATCTAAAACACCTAAAACAGTTGCTAAGTTCGTATCATGTCCGACTAAAATGCTTAAGTCATAGTTTGTATAAAATTGACTTTTAAGCAGCTTATAAATGTTTTTTGACTTTCTAAAGCAAGTGTGGGATTATTTCAAATCAAATCGATTACAAAATCTTTAGCTTTTAAAAGAAGTTTTAAGTCTTTTAAAAAATCAGATGACTTAAAAATCTCACTTTCATTAAAACCGTGATAATACATAGACTGCATAACATCTGAAGCACTTGATGAGAAAAACAATCTGCCAGTAGGCTTAAGTCACTCATTTTCTACAAAGTCTATTTGACTTTGACTTTGCACATACAAACAATTATTATCTAAATTAAATAACTCTTTAAATTTATCATATATGCCTAGATTACTTGCTTTTTGGTCAAAATCATTAATGCGCTTATTGTCTATATATGATTTAGATGGATAATTAAGTTCAAATCAAGGATCTCTTTTTGAAAAAGATGAATCAGAGCACTCAATTTTAATATTTTTCTCAGGTACAAGACCTAAAGCCAAAAGTCTTGCAGTTTCGTATGTTCTATGAGTTGAATTAGCTACTATATTTATATTCATACTACTATCAACGTTTAAGTATTTTTTTAAAAACTTAGCGAATAATAATTCTAATAAAGCACCCTTATTACTCAAGTGTGTACTTAGCTCTGGATCAAATTGTCATTTAAGAATATCTTTGTCAAAAATTTTTTTAAATTTGCTTTCAAATTCAAAAGGATATTTTACACCATGTCTTGAAACTATTATTTTTTTCATTTTAGCCTCTCAGTAGACATTTTTATCTATTAAATAATTAAATAATATATAAAAATTTTAGAGTAAATTAATTGCTTTAGCATCAATTAAGTTTATTTATTTAAAAGTTGCAAAATTATTAGCTTTTTTATTTGGTTTTTATTTCAATTAGTGTATATTATTTTTAACGCGTTTTTGAGCGCGTTATTAATTAACTACACTTATACTATGCTTAAAATATTTTTTAAAAAAAATATTTCAAAAAACTTAATTATGTGTATAATAAATAGGCAACCTTTTTGAAGGTTAAAAAATGTTCTTTGAAAACTAGATATATATAAACATGACAGTCAATTTTTTCGAGAGTTTGATCCTGGCTCAGGATGAACGCTGGCTGTGTGCCTAATACATGCATGTCGAGCGATGATAGCAATATCATAGCGGCGAATGGGTGAGTAACACGTACTCAACGTACCTTTTAGATTGGGATAGCGGATGGAAACATCCGATAATACCGAATACTTATTATTTTTGCATGAAAGTAATATAAAAGGAAGCGCTTGCTTCGCTAGAAGATCGGAGTGCGCAACATTAGCTAGTTGGTGAGGTAACGGCCCACCAAGGCGATGATGTTTAGCGGGGTTGAGAGATTGATCCGCCACACTGGGACTGAGATACGGCCCAGACTCCTACGGGAGGCAGCAGTAGGGAATATTCCACAATGGACGAAAGTCTGATGGAGCGACACAGCGTGCAGGATGAATGCCCTATGGGTTGTAAACTGCTGTGGTTAGGGAAGAAAAAGTAGCGTAGGAAATGACGCTACCTTGACGGTACCTGATTAGAAAGCAACGGCTAACTATGTGCCAGCAGCCGCGGTAATACATAGGTTGCAAGCGTTATCCGAAATTATTGGGCGTAAAGCGTCTGTAGGTTGTTTGTTAAGTCTGGCGTTAAATTTTGGGGCTCAACCCCAAAACGCGTTGGATACTGGCAGACTAGAGTTATGTAGAGGTTAGCGGAATTCCTTGTGAAGCGGTGAAATGCGTAGATAAAAGGAAGAACATCAATATGGCGAAGGCAGCTAACTGGGCATACACTGACACTGAGAGACGAAAGCGTGGGGAGCAAACAGGATTAGATACCCTGGTAGTCCACGCCCTAAACGATGATCATTAGTTGATGGGGAACTCATCGACGCAGCTAACGCATTAAATGATCCGCCTGAGTAGTACGTTCGCAAGAATAAAACTTAAAGGAATTGACGGGGATCCGCACAAGCGGTGGAGCATGTGGTTTAATTTGAAGATACGCGTAGAACCTTACCCACTCTTGACATCTTCTGCAAAGCTATGGAGACATAGTGGAGGTTAACAGAATGACAGATGGTGCATGGTTGTCGTCAGCTCGTGTCGTGAGACGTTCGGTTAAGTCCTGCAACGAGCGCAACCCTTATCCTTAGTTACTACCATTTAGTTGAGCACTCTAAGGAGACTGCCCGAGTAATCGGGAGGAAGGTGGGGACGACGTCAAATCATCATGCCTCTTACGAGTGGGGCTACACACGTGCTACAATGGACGGTACAAAGAGAAGCGAAGTGGTGACATGGAGCAAACCTCAAAAAACCGTTCTCAGTTCGGATTGAAGTCTGCAACTCGACTTCATGAAGTCGGAATCGCTAGTAATCGTAGATCAGCTACGCTACGGTGAATACGTTCTCGGGTCTTGTACACACCGCCCGTCAAACCATGGGAGCTGGTAATGCCCGAAGTCGGTTTATTAAGAAACTGCCTAAGGCAGGACTGGTGACTGGGGTTAAGTCGTAACAAGGTATCCCTACGAGAACGTGGGGATGGATTACCTCCTTTCTACGGAGTACACTTGTCTTTTAATACTATAAAAAAGACTTATAACCAAAATCAATAGACCTGTTTTATTTAATATTGTCATGGCTTTTATTAATAGGTCAAAAGCTATATATCTAGTTTTGAGAGAACATTTCTCTCATATGTTCTTTGAAAACTGAATAGTAAAATATTTTTCGATATTTACAACGACATCAAAAATCAAATTAATGGTTAATTTGTTTTGATTCATCGAGTAAGTCATATTGATAATATGATTCATTGAAATGTCTTAAAATACACATCTAAAACTAACAACAATAGGAAAATACTACTTTTAAATAAGGAAGAGTTTGTGGTGGATGCCTTGGGTCTGGAAGTCGATGAAGGACGTGATTACCTGCGATAAGCCTCGTAGAGCTGGAAATGTGCTATGAAACGGGGATTTCCGAATGGGGAAACCTAACTATGGTAATGCATAGTTGCTTATGTCTAAATACATAGGACATAATGCGAGACACCTTGTGAACTGAAACATCTTAGTAGCAAGAGGAAAAGAAAATAAATAATGATTTCTTCAGTAGCGGCGAGCGAACGAGAAAGAGCCCAAACCATTTTAAATGGGGTTATAGGACAGACTACATAGAGTTACAAAATTTAATAATAGCAGAAGCTTTTGGGAAGAAGCGGCACAGAAGGTGATACCCCTGTATGCGAAATTATTAAATCTCTTGACTGTATCCTGAGTAGGGCGGGGCACGTGAAACCCTGTCTGAATTTGCCGGGACCACCCGGTAAGGCTAAATACTAACCAGACACCGATAGCGAACTAGTACCGTGAGGGAAAGGTGAAAAGAACCCCGAGAGGGGAGTGAAATAGACTCTGAAACCACTTACTTACAATTAGTCAGAGCCCGTTAATGGGTGATGGCGTACATCTTGCAGTATGGACCGGCGAGTTACTTTAGCATGCGAGGTTAAGCGGATAAAAGCGGAGCCGTAGAGAAATCGAGTCTTAATAGGGCGATTAGTATGCTTGAGTACACCCGAAACCAGGTGACCTATTCATGAGCAGACTGAAACTTAGCTAACCCTAAGTGGAGGGTCGAACCGTAGTACACTGAAACGTGCCCGGATGACTTGTGAATAGCGGAGAAATTCCAATCGAACTTGGAGATAGCTGGTTCTCCTCGAAATAGCTTTAGGGCTAGCGTGTAGTGTTAAATAATGGTGGTAAAGCACTGAATATGGAATGGCCTCGCCTAGAGGTACTGACTATAATCAAACTCTGAATACCGTTATGAATTGCTATGCAGTCGGAACCGGGGTGCTAACGTCCCGGCTCGCGAGGGAAACAACCCAGATCGTCAGCTAAGGTCCCAAAATCGTGTTAAGTCAGAAAGGTTGTGAGGTTTCATAAACAACTAGGAAGTTGGCTTAGAAGCAGCCATCTTTTAAAGAGTGCGTAATAGCTCACTAGTCAAGAGACCTTGCGCCGACAATGTAACGGGAGTAAAACACGATACCGAAGCTACGGGTACATTTATGTACGTTAGAGGAGCGTTCTTAGGGCAATGAAGCTAGACTGTAAAGACTAGTGGAGCGCTAAGAAGTGAGAATGCCGGTATGAGTAACGATTCGTAGTGAGAATCTACGACGCCTATTGGGGAAGGTTTCCTGGGCAAGGTTCGTCCACCCAGGGTTAGTCAGGGCCTAAGGCGAGGCTGAAAAGCGTAGTCGATGGACAACAGGTTAATATTCCTGTACTTTCTTTAATTGTGATGGAGTGACGGAGAAGGATAAGCATACCTATTATTGGATTTAGGGGTAAGTAGTTACTGGTGATTGTAGGCAAATCCGCAATCTATAACCGGGAGCTATGATGCATAGGACAATTGTCTGAATTTGCCAATTCCATGCTTCCTAGAAAAGCTTCTAAACTTAATGTTATTGAAACCTGTACCGAGAACGGACACACGTCCCCAAGATGAGTATTCTAAGGCGAGCGAGAAAACTAGTGTTAAGGAACTCTGCAAAATGACCCCGTAAGTTCGCAAGAAGGGGCGCCTATGGTAACACATAGGCCACAGTAAATTATGAGGGGCAACTGTTTATCAAAAACACAACTCTCTGCTAAACCGCAAGGTGATGTATAGGGGGTGAAGCCTGCCCAGTGCCCGAAGGTTAAGTGGATGCGTTAGCTTATACGAAGCGTTGAAATGAAGCCCGGGTGAACGGCGGCCGTAACTATAACGGTCCTAAGGTAGCGAAATTCCTTGTCGGCTAAATACTGACCTGCACGAAAGGCATAATGATCTCTCAACTGTCTCAACACTAGACTCGGTGAAATTATGGTCCCAGTGAAAACGCTGGGTTCCCGCATCAAGACGAAAAGACCCCATGGAGCTTTACTATAACTTCGTATTGGAATTTGGCCTAACATGTGTAGGATAGGTGGGAGACTTTGAAGCTGAGACGCTAGTAGCAGTGGAGTCAACCTTGAAATACCACCCTTGTTATGTTGAATTTCTAACTTACCATCATAATCAGGTGGGAGGACAGTGCGTGGTGGGTAGTTTGACTGGGGCGGTCGCCTCCTAAAGAGTAACGGAGGCGTTCAAAGGTACACTCAGTACGGTCAGAAACCGTATGTAGAGCGCAAAGGCAGAAGTGTGCTTGACTGCGAGACTTACAAGTCGAGCAGGTGCGAAAGCAGGACTTAGTGATCCGGCTGTACATTGTGGAATGGCAGTCGCTCAACGGATAAAAGTTACCCTGGGGATAACAGGCTAATCTTGCCCAAGAGATCACATCGACGGCAAGGTTTGGCACCTCGATGTCGGCTCATCGCATCCTGGAGCTGGAGTCGGTTCCAAGGGTTGGGCTGTTCGCCCATTAAAGCGGTACGCGAGCTGGGTTCAAAACGTCGTGAGACAGTTTGGTCCCTATCTGATGTGGGCGTTGGAATATTGATGAGAGCCGCTCTTAGTACGAGAGGACCGGAGTGGACGTACCGCTGGTGTTCCAGTTGTTCCGCCAGGAGCATAGCTGGGTAGCTAAGTACGGAAAGGATAACCGCTGAAAGCATCTAAGTGGGAAGCCTCCTCAGAGATTAGTATTCCCTTGAAATTCCTTATAGACTATGAGGTTGATAGGCTGGATGTGTAAGCACAGCAATGTGTTGAGCTGACCAGTACTAATAAATTGAAAGGTTTAAAAGTAGAGATGTTGATTAAGACATTTCAATGAATTATATAAATTACTATTCAGTTTTCAGAGAATATATTAGTGCGCAGGCACTTTTTTTATTAGCAAATAAGACTTTTTTTGTCTTCATTTACATAATAAAAAAACTCTCTGAAAAAGCTACATAATATTTGTTTTTAGTTACATAAAAAAATATTTAAAAATATTTATAAAAAATAAATGTTAATGTATAATAAATGGGCAACCTTTTTGAAGGTTAAAAAATGTTCTTTGAAAACTAGATATATATAAACATGACAGTCAATTTTTTCGAGAGTTTGATCCTGGCTCAGGATGAACGCTGGCTGTGTGCCTAATACATGCATGTCGAGCGATGATAGCAATATCATAGCGGCGAATGGGTGAGTAACACGTACTCAACGTACCTTTTAGATTGGGATAGCGGATGGAAACATCCGATAATACAGAATACTTATTATTTTTGCATGAAAGTAATATAAAAGGAAGCGTTTGCTTCGCTAGAAGATCGGAGTGCGCAACATTAGCTAGTTGGTGAGGTAACGGCCCACCAAGGCGATGATGTTTAGCGGGGTTGAGAGATTGATCCGCCACACTGGGACTGAGATACGGCCCAGACTCCTACGGGAGGCAGCAGTAGGGAATATTCCACAATGGACGAAAGTCTGATGGAGCGACACAGCGTGCAGGATGAAGGCCCTATGGGTTGTAAACTGCTGTGGTTAGGGAAGAAAAAGTAGCGTAGGAAATGACGCTACCTTGACGGTACCTGATTAGAAAGCAACGGCTAACTATGTGCCAGCAGCCGCGGTAATACATAGGTTGCAAGCGTTATCCGAAATTATTGGGCGTAAAGCGTCTGTAGGTTGTTTGTTAAGTCTGGCGTTAAATTTTGGGGCTCAACCCCAAAACGCGTTGGATACTGGCAGACTAGAGTTATGTAGAGGTTAGCGGAATTCCTTGTGAAGCGGTGAAATGCGTAGATATAAGGAAGAACATCAATATGGCGAAGGCAGCTAACTGGGCATACACTGACACTGAGAGACGAAAGCGTGGGGAGCAAACAGGATTAGATACCCTGGTAGTCCACGCCCTAAACGATGATCATTAGTTGATGGGGAACTCATCGACGCAGCTAACGCATTAAATGATCCGCCTGAGTAGTACGTTCGCAAGAATAAAACTTAAAGGAATTGACGGGGATCCGCACAAGCGGTGGAGCATGTGGTTTAATTTGAAGATACGCGTAGAACCTTACCCACTCTTGACATCTTCTGCAAAGCTATGGAGACATAGTGGAGGTTAACAGAATGACAGATGGTGCATGGTTGTCGTCAGCTCGTGTCGTGAGATGTTCGGTTAAGTCCTACAACGAGCGCAACCCTTATCCTTAGTTACTACCATTTAGTTGAGCACTCTAAGGAGACTGCCCGAGTAATTGGGAGGAAGGTGGGGACGACGTCAAATCATCATGCCTCTTACGAGTGGGGCTACACACGTGCTACAATGGACGGTACAAAGAGAAGCGAAGTGGTGACATGGAGCAAACCTCAAAAAACCGTTCTCAGTTCGGATTGAAGTCTGCAACTCGACTTCATGAAGTCGGAATCGCTAGTAATCGTAGATCAGCTACGCTACGGTGAATACGTTCTCGGGTCTTGTACACACCGCCCGTCAAACCATGGGAGCTGGTAATGCCCGAAGTCGGTTTATTAAGAAACTGCCTAAGGCAGGACTGGTGACTGGGGTTAAGTCGTAACAAGGTATCCCTACGAGAACGTGGGGATGGATTACCTCCTTTCTACGGAGTACACTTGTCTTTTAATACTATAAAAAAGACTTATAACCAAAATCAATAGACTTGTTTTATTTAATATTGTCATGGCTTTTATTAATAGGTCAAAAGCTATATATCTAGTTTTGAGAGAACATTTCTCTCATATGTTCTTTGAAAACTGAATAGTAAAATATTTTTCGATATTTACAACGACATCAAAAATCAAATTAATGGTTAATTTGTTTTGATTCATCGAGTAAGTCATATTAATAATATGATTCATTGAAATGTCTTAAAATACACATCTAAAACTAACAACAATAGGAAAATACTACTTTTAAATAAGGAAGAGTTTGTGGTGGATGCCTTGGGTCTGGAAGTCGATGAAGGACGTGATTACCTGCGATAAGCCTCGTAGAGCTGGAAATGTGCTATGAAA
The DNA here is from genome assembly GCF_000063605.1 of Mycoplasmopsis agalactiae PG2. Lineage (GTDB taxonomy): Bacteria > Bacillota_I > Bacilli_A > Mycoplasmatales > Metamycoplasmataceae > Mycoplasmopsis > Mycoplasmopsis agalactiae. Next base: position 614,593 of record NC_009497.1, on the reverse strand, counting down.
CGGGGATTTCCGAATGGGGAAACCTAACTATGGTAATGCATAGTTGCTTATGTCTAAATACATAGGACATAATGCGAGACACCTTGTGAACTGAAACATCTTAGTAGCAAGAGGAAAAGAAAATAAATAATGATTTCTTCAGTAGCGGCGAGCGAACGAGAAAGAGCCCAAACCATTTTAAATGGGGTTATAGGACAGACTACATAGAGTTACAAAATTTAATAATAGCAGAAGCTTTTGGGAAGAAGCGGCACAGAAGGTGATACCCCTGTATGCGAAATTATTAAATCTCTTGACTGTATCCTGAGTAGGGCGGGGCACGTGAAACCCTGTCTGAATTTGCCGGGACCACCCGGTAAGGCTAAATACTAACCAGACACCGATAGCGAACTAGTACCGTGAGGGAAAGGTGAAAAGAACCCCGAGAGGGGAGTGAAATAGACTCTGAAACCACTTACTTACAATTAGTCAGAGCCCGTTAATGGGTGATGGCGTACATCTTGCAGTATGGACCGGCGAGTTACTTTAGCATGCGAGGTTAAGCGGATAAAAGCGGAGCCGTAGAGAAATCGAGTCTTAATAGGGCGATTAGTATGCTTGAGTACACCCGAAACCAGGTGACCTATTCATGAGCAGACTGAAACTTAGCTAACCCTAAGTGGAGGGTCGAACCGTAGTACACTGAAACGTGCCCGGATGACTTGTGAATAGCGGAGAAATTCCAATCGAACTTGGAGATAGCTGGTTCTCCTCGAAATAGTTTTAGGGCTAGCGTGTAGTGTTAAATAATGGTGGTAAAGCACTGAATATGGAATGGCCTCGCCTAGAGGTACTGACTATAATCAAACTCTGAATACCGTTATGAATTGCTATGCAGTCGGAACCGGGGTGCTAACGTCCCGGCTCGCGAGGGAAACAACCCAGATCGTCAGCTAAGGTCCCAAAATCGTGTTAAGTCAGAAAGGTTGTGAGGTTTCATAAACAACTAGGAAGTTGGCTTAGAAGCAGCCATCTTTTAAAGAGTGCGTAATAGCTCACTAGTCAAGAGACCTTGCGCCGACAATGTAACGGGAGTAAAACACGATACCGAAGCTACGGGTACATTCATGTACGTTAGAGGAGCGTTCTTAGGGCAATGAAGCTAGACTGTAAAGACTAGTGGAGCGCTAAGAAGTGAGAATGCCGGTATGAGTAACGATTCGTAGTGAGAATCTACGACGCCTATTGGGGAAGGTTTCCTGGGCAAGGTTCGTCCACCCAGGGTTAGTCAGGGCCTAAGGCGAGGCTGAAAAGCGTAGTCGATGGACAACAGGTTAATATTCCTGTACTTTCTTTAATTGTGATGGAGTGACGGAGAAGGATAAGCATACCTATTATTGGATTTAGGGGTAAGTAGTTACTGGTGATTGTAGGCAAATCCGCAATCTATAACCGGGAGCTATGATGCATAGGACAATTGTCTGAATTTGCCAATTCCATGCTTCCTAGAAAAGCTTCTAAACTTAATGTTATTGAAACCTGTACCGAGAACGGACACACGTCCCCAAGATGAGTATTCTAAGGCGAGCGAGAAAACTAGTGTTAAGGAACTCTGCAAAATGACCCCGTAAGTTCGCAAGAAGGGGCGCCTATGGTAACACATAGGCCACAGTAAATTATGAGGGGCAACTGTTTATCAAAAACACAACTCTCTGCTAAACCGCAAGGTGATGTATAGGGGGTGAAGCCTGCCCAGTGCCCGAAGGTTAAGTGGATGCGTTAGCTTATACGAAGCGTTGAAATGAAGCCCGGGTGAACGGCGGCCGTAACTATAACGGTCCTAAGGTAGCGAAATTCCTTGTCGGCTAAATACTGACCTGCACGAAAGGCATAATGATCTCTCAACTGTCTCAACACTAGACTCGGTGAAATTATGGTCCCAGTGAAAACGCTGGGTTCCCGCATCAAGACGAAAAGACCCCATGGAGCTTTACTATAACTTCGTATTGGAATTTGGCCTAACATGTGTAGGATAGGTGGGAGACTTTGAAGCTGAGACGCTAGTAGCAGTGGAGTCAACCTTGAAATACCACCCTTGTTATGTTGAATTTCTAACTTACCATCATAATCAGGTGGGAGGACAGTGCGTGGTGGGTAGTTTGACTGGGGCGGTCGCCTCCTAAAGAGTAACGGAGGCGTTCAAAGGTACACTCAGTACGGTCAGAAACCGTATGTAGAGCGCAAAGGCAGAAGTGTGCTTGACTGCGAGACTTACAAGTCGAGCAGGTGCGAAAGCAGGACTTAGTGATCCGGCTGTACATTGTGGAATGGCAGTCGCTCAACGGATAAAAGTTACCCTGGGGATAACAGGCTAATCTTGCCCAAGAGATCACATCGACGGCAAGGTTTGGCACCTCGATGTCGGCTCATCGCATCCTGGAGCTGGAGTCGGTTCCAAGGGTTGGGCTGTTCGCCCATTAAAGCGGTACGCGAGCTGGGTTCAAAACGTCGTGAGACAGTTTGGTCCCTATCTGATGTGGGCGTTGGAATATTGATGAGAGCCGCTCTTAGTACGAGAGGACCGGAGTGGACGTACCGCTGGTGTTCCAGTTGTTCCGCCAGGAGCATAGCTGGGTAGCTAAGTACGGAAAGGATAACCGCTGAAAGCATCTAAGTGGGAAGCCTCCTCAGAGATTAGTATTCCCTTGAAATTCCTTATAGACTATGAGGTTGATAGGCTGGATGTGTAAGCACAGCAATGTGTTGAGCTGACCAGTACTAATAAATTGAAAGGTTTAAAAGTAGAGATGTTGATTAAGACATTTCAATGAATTATATAAATTACTATTCAGTTTTCAGAGAATATATTAGTGCGCAGGCACTTTTTTTATTTTCTTTAAAAATTTTAGAAAATAAGGATAAGAGAACGTACAAAAATTTTGCCCTATAGCGCTATAAAACAGCCTTAGAAGTAAATTTTGCTAACATTAATTTTTTATAAATTAGCAAAGCTAATTTTGTTTTAGAAGACATCATTTTTTGCATAAAGCAGCAGTAAAAAGACTTTATTTTTTAACTAAATTCATTATAATATTACATATATTTTATATAAGTAATATTGACTATAGTTTTAAGGGCTAAAAAAAGGAGGCATATGAAAAATTCTGGGCTAAAAATTCGCGAATTTTTCTATAAATTTGGCAAGAAGTGAAATGAGTGATGAAGTACAAAAGAAATTACTAAAAAGTTTCTTTATACTGCTGCACTTTTAGCTATTTATTTAATTATGACTACAGTCAAATCTCCTTTTGTTACCTTTAGTAATATTAATAATTCAATTGACAATGATACATTTCTTAGTACATTAAACCTTATTGGTGGCGGTGGACTTAGACAATTTTCACTAGTTGCATTAGGAATAAGTCCATTTATTAACGCTTCCTTGATTATGTCATTATTACAAACCAAAGCCTTTCCAGCAATGCAAAAACTGTCCCAATCAGGGCCTGAAGGCAGACGGAAAATTAATATAATCACCAGGGTTTTAACGCTTTTTATTGCTTTTCCACAGTCATTTATGCTTACTATAGCCTTAAGTAGTGGTGACAACCCTTTTATTAGAATTGATCCTTATGGCTTAAATAAAAATTTAGTTACTTACTTTTTGCTTCCTTTTATTTTAATTGGTGGATCATTATTTTCACTATTTATAGCTGAACAAATTACAAACAAAGGAATTGGAAATGGTACTAGTTTAATTATTTTTGTTGGTATAGCATTTCAGTTACCAAATCAGTTTCAAACTGCATGAGGTGTTTATGTAAGTGATACTGAAAGCTCAGCAATTGTTGTAGGTGTTTTAAAATTCTTAACATATTTATTTGTTTATTTAGCACTTTTATTTGTCATCATAATGGTTTATTTAGCAGAAAGACATATCCCAATTCAACAAATAGGAGCTGGTAGAAGCAAAAGTGTAAAAGATATGGGTAAGCTTCCTATAAAGCTAAATCCTGCTGGAGTTATGCCAATTATTTTTGCCTCAATGTTTGTTTCATTGCCGATATTAATTGCCCGTATATTGCCTAATACTAACACAGCAGCTATCTGAATTAGAGAAAATATGGACTTTTCAAAGCCACTTGGTTTAAGCTTATTAGTTATATTTACATTCTTTTTCACCTTTATTATGGGCTTACAACAATCACGTGTTGATAGAATAGCTGAAGACTTTACAAAAAATTCAACCTTTATTCCTGGCATTCAACCTGGCGAGCAAACTGAAGATTATTTAATTAGTGTAGTAATGAGACTTTCAACCTTTAGTGCTTTTTACTTAGTTATCTTAGTTTCATTCCAATATTTAATGGTTATAGCACTAGCTATTCCAGCTGCGATGGCTTTTGGTGGCACAGGTATGATGATTTTAGTATCAGTTTCAATCGAAACAATTGATCAGTTCAAAGCAAGAATTAAATCAAGCCAGCTTTCAAAACAAAAAAGAATATCAAGAATTGTTTCAGAAAACATTGCTGAATCTAAAACACTTAGCTACACTGGTGCTTTTGATAATGAAGCCGAAAGCAAGCCAAGCAAAGGCAATTTACCTAAAACTGAGGATGGTTTATTATGATAGAAGCAAAAAATATAAATAATTTAGTTTTTATGGGGCCTCCTGGGGTTGGTAAAGGCACAGTTGCGTCAATCATTGCTAAAGAATATGGGCTAGTTCATTTATCAACAGGAAACATTTTTAGAGCTGAAATAGCTTCAGCCAGCGAGCTAGGTAAAAAGATTTCTTCAATAGTTGAATCAGGCGGTTATGTACCTGATGATATTACTAATGAAATAGTTGCTAAAGCTTTAGAAAATTACAATAAATCTGGTAAAATTGTTATCTTAGATGGCTATCCACGTACACTTATGCAAGTTGAGTTTTTGGATAGTCTTCCTTATTTTAAATACGAAGTAATCGAGCTTCGTGCTAATGAGGATCTAATATTAAAAAGATTATCAGGGCGCCGTTTTTGTCCAAATTGTAAAGCTGGCTTTCACATCGATTTTATGCCTTCAAGCAAAGGCAATATTTGCGATAAATGTGGCACTGAACTAATCACACGTAAAGATGATTCACCTGAATCAATTAAAAATAGACTTAAAGTTTATAAAGAACAAACTGGCCCATTATTAGAGCATTATAAAAACAAAATTCATGTTTTTGATGCTGATAGTGATCCAAAAGTATTAGCTGACTTAATTGTTAGTTCATTAACAAAATAAACTTAAATCAAATTATTATTAAAAGTAAAGTAGGAATTAATATGGTATCAATCAAGAGTGCTCGTGAGATTGAATTAATTTCTAAAAGTTGCCAAATCCTGGCAGAGGTCAAAGCAGTTTTATATGACCTTGTAAGACCAGGAATTTCATTAAAAGAATTAGATCGTCATGCTTTTAATGAAATAATCAAAAGAGGTGCAAAACCAGCTTTTAAAGGCTTGTATGGCTTTCCAGCTACAGCCTGCATCTCTGTTAATGATGAACTTATCCATGGTATCCCTTCTAATTATGTGATTAAAGATGGCGATATTGTCAAAATTGACTTAGGATGCGATTATCACGGATACAAAAGTGACAGCGCTTTTACTAAAGGCGTTGGCAAAATTACTGAAAGTGATAGCAAAATTATTGAGGTAGCCAAATTAGCTTTTGAAGCAGGCTTAGCTGCAATTAAACCTGGCGCTAGAGTTGGTGATATTAGTTATGCTATCGGCGAAGTAATTAAAAATAATAATTTATACACACCAAAAGAGTACACAGGCCATGGCATTGGCAAGGAATTGCACGAAGATCCTTATATACCAAATGAAGGCAAAAAAGGAACTGGCATATTATTAAAAGATAATATGGTCATTTGTATTGAACCTATGATCTTGCAAAAGTCAAATCGAGTGTATGTCAAAAAAGATAAATGAACTGTTGTTAGTGCAAGCGGATTAAATGCTGCTCACTATGAGCACACAGTTTTAATTAAAAATGGCAAAGGTGTTGTATTAACGAAAGGAATCTAATAAAAAATGGCAAAAGACGCTATTAAAATTAGAGCAAAAGTCAAAGAAATCTATTCAACCGATGAATATTTAGTAACTTTAGAAAGTGGACAAGATATTAAAGCTAACATTTCAGGTAAAATGCGTGTAAACCGCATTAGAATTTTACCTGGTGATGAAGTCGATGTTGAACTAAGCCCATATAACTTGCAAAGAGGGCGTATTACATATCGGCACAATAGATAGGAGATAACTAATTTATGAAAGTTAGAGCTAGCGTAAAAAGAATGTGTAAAGATTGTCGTATTATCAAACGTAAAGGTGTTATCAGGGTAATTTGCTCTACCCCTAAACACAAACAAAGACAAGGATAAAATTAGATGGCAAGAATTTTAAATATAGAAATACCAAACAATAAACGTGTAGTTATTTCATTAACTTACATCTATGGTATTGGTAGAACAAGCGCACAAGAAATATGTGCAAAAGCAAAAATTGATGAAAACATCAGAGTTAAAGACTTATCAGAAGCACAACTTAGTGCAATTAGAGAAATTGCAAAAGAATATGTCACAGAAGGTGATTTACGTAGAGAAGTTTCATTAAACATCAAACGTTTAATGGAAGTTAAGTGCTACCGTGGAATTAGACACCGTAAAGGTCTACCTGTTAGAGGCCAAAGCACAAAAAGTAATGCTAGAACTAGAAAAGGTCCTAGAAAGACTGTTGCTGGTAAGAAATCAACTAAATAGTTAATTTAGGAGAATAAATTATGGCTAATAAAGTTGTTAAGAAAACAAAAAAGAAAAACATTACTAAAGGTGTTGCACACATCCACTCAACTAACCAAAACACAATTGTGACATTTGCTGATGAATTAGGTAACGTTATAGCATGAAGTAGCTCAGGTGCTATTGGCTATAAAGGAACTAAAAAGAAAACCCCTTATGCAGCAGGTTTAGCTGCCCAAGCAGCGTCAGAAGCTGCTAAAGAGCATGGTATTAAAAGCGTAAGAGTTGAACTTAAAGGTATAGGTGCTGGTAAAGATGCTGCTAGAAAACAAATTGAAGTATCTGGCATCACTGTTACAGAAATTAAAGACGTAACTCCAGTGCCACACAACGGTACTAGACCTCCAAAACGTATTCTTAAACGTGAAAAAATGAGAAAATAACAAAGGAGAGTAACACTTATGAAAAGAATGTCTAAATTAGATTACTTACAAGTAAGTAACTCTGCTATCAATAACAATTTAAATGAAGTTACATTTTCACTTAAACCACTTGAAAGAGGCTTTGCTAACACTGTTGCAGTTGCATTAAGAAGAGTTTTATTATCTAATATTACTTCTTTAGCATTATTTGCAATCAAAATCTCAGGCGTTAGCCACGAGTTTCAAACAATTCCTGGAATTGTTGAAGACGTTACAGCCATCATAATGAATTTAAGAAAAGTAAAGTTCAAATACAACCCTGAATTTGTTAAAGATGGTGAAATCATTAAAGCAACAATTAAAGCTGAACAACCTGGAGTTGTAACATCTAAGAGCATTGAAATCAGCAATCCTTCAGTTGAAATAATTAACAAAAGCCAAGAAATTGCTAATATCCAAAAAGGAGCATTAGTAATTGAACTATTCTTAAGACCTGGCAGAGGTTTTATTTCAAATGAAAGCAATAAAAAGTTTATCCAAAACGATTCATTATTTGCTTCAAAAATCGAATCAAACATCAAAAAAGGCTTATTTATAGCTGTAGACAGCAATTTTAGTCCTGTGGAAAAATGCAGCTACACTGTTAAAGAATTAAATACTTCAAGCAACAAAATTGAAGAAGAATTACTTTTTACAATCAAAACAGATGGTACAGTTGATGCTAAAAGTGCTATAAACCAAGCTTGCAAGATTTTAGTAGCACACTTTATGACTGTTGGCGATGTTGATGCAATGAAAATTGATGTTTTTGAAGAAGAAAAAATTAATAATGATGAACCAATTGAAAATGATGTTGATATTAACCAACTAGGTCTTTCAGTTCGTTCATTAAATGCTCTTAAGAGAATTGGCAAAACAAAAGCTTCTGAAGTAGCAGCTATGACCTGAGAAGAATTAGAACAAACTAAGAACTTAGGTAGAAAATCATTAGATGAAATTCAAGAATGTTTAAAACTAAATGGCTTCACTCTTAATAAAGGAGATGAATAATGGCTAATCCAACCCAAATTTACAGCCGTGATGTTAAATGAAGAAAAGGCGTTATGAGAACATTAGTTAGTGAATTATTTGCTAATGGTCGTATAACAACTACACTTACACGTGCAAAAGAATTACGTAGACATGCAGAAAAATTAATTACTAAAGCAAAAAACCCAACTCTTGCAAACCGTAGAATTTGTGCAAGTTTCTTGCGTCCAACATTAGTTGAAGAAGGCAAGAAAGATGTACTTAAACACTTATTTGACACAATCGCTCCATCATATGCAAAACGTAATGGTGGCTACACAAGAATTTATAAGTTAGTAAACCGTCAAGGTGACAACGCACCTATGGCTATTATTGAATTAGTTTAAAAATCTCCATCTTTTTAAAATTATTAATATATTCACAAATCTAAAACGATTGCTAAATTCCTTTTATTTAATGACGCAAACATTGCGTCATTTTATTTTCCTTTTTGCCTTTAAAATAGTTAAAAAAGCTAAAGTGACAATTCTATTTTGGTAGTATAATAAACACATTATGATCAAAGTCACTGATTTAATGTTTAAATACCCTAGCGCACAAGCTAATGCTATTGAAAAACTTAATTTAGAAATAGAAAGCGGCAAATATGTTGCTATTTTAGGACACAATGGCTCTGGTAAGAGTACATTTTCTAAGCTACTTGTAGCTTTATATAAACCAGCTGATGGCAAAATAGAATTAGATGGCACAACTATAAGCAAAGAAACACTTAGAGAAATAAGAGGCAAAATAGGAATTATTTTCCAAAACCCAGATAACCAATTCATTGGCGCTTCAGTTGAAGACGACGTTGCTTTTGGACTAGAAAACAAATGTATTCCACGTAAAGACATGAAGCCTATTATTGATGAATTAGCGCACAAAGTTGGTATGGGTAATTATTTAGAAAAAAGCCCACAGTCGCTTTCTGGCGGTCAAAAACAACGTGTAGCTATTGCTTCAGTTTTAGCACTAGACCCTGATATTATTATCTTCGATGAAGTAACTAGTATGCTTGATCCATTAGGTAAGAGAAAAGTGCTTGATATTATTAGTTCGGTACAAAAAGAAAGAAAGAAAACTCTTATCTCAATTACTCATGATATGGATGAAGCAATCCTAGCTGATTATTGTTTAGTTTTCTCTGAAGGTAAAGTAATAGCTTCAGGCTCTCCAAGTGAAATTTTAAACAACAAAGAAATCTTAAGCTTAGCAAAAATTGACTCTCCTTTTATTTACAAGCTAAGTGAGAAAATTAATGGTGTTAAGCCTACATATAATGAAAAGGAGTTATTAGATCAAATATGCAAATAACAGTTAAAGACTTAGTGCACACATTTTTAGCTAAAACTCCTTATGAGCTTAATGCAATAGACAATATTAATGTCTCAATTAAGCAAGGCGAATTTGTCGGTGTAATTGGACAAACTGGTAGTGGTAAAACTACTTTTATTGAACATCTTAATGCTTTATTATTACCTAGTGCTGGCAGTGTTGAATGAGTTTTTGAAAATGACAAAATAAACCATAAAACAGGCGAAAAAGAAAAATTTATGGAAAGTTTTGTTATTAAACCAACCAGAAGAAAGAGAGTTAAAAAAGCTAAAGATCTTCGTAAAAGAGTTGGTGTTGTATTCCAGTTTGCTGAATATCAGTTGTTTGAAGAAACAATTGAAAAAGATATAGCTTTTGGTCCAAGAAGCTTTGGTGTTAGCAAGCAAGAGGCTCTCGAAAGAGCTGCAAAATACATTAAATTAGTTGGACTAGACGAATCATTTTTAAAACGTTCTCCTTTTGAGCTCTCTGGTGGACAAAAAAGAAGAGTAGCTTTAGCTGGAATATTAGCTATGGAACCTGATTTTATAATAGCCGATGAGCCTACAGCAGGACTTGATCCTGTTGGTGTAATTGAGATACTAAATATTTTCAAAGAGCTCCATAAACAAGGTAAAACAGTTATTATTGTTACTCACGACTTAGATAATGTTTTAGAGTACACAGAAAGAGTTTTAGCTTTCAAAGACGGCCAAATTGTTAAAGACGGCGACACTCATGATGTTTTAAGAGACACTGAATTTTTAAAAAATAATTATATGGAACCACCTAAACTTTTAGATTTTGTCTCTAAATTAGAAGCAAAAGGAATAAAGGTTCCTAGAGTTACTTCAATTGATGAATTAGCAAACTTTATTAACAAGTATATGAATAAAAAAACTAAAGGCGGGGTCAAAGATGAATAGTAATTATGGCCGTTATATGATGAATGACACTGTGGTTCATAAAATGGATCCTAGATTCAAGATTATATTCATCATAATTTACATTGTTTTAACATTTGTGGCAAAAGATTTTCTTACTCTTGGAATTATTCTTTTACCATTATGAATTTTGTACTTAATTGAAACAAAAAGCCCTACTGCTTTCTTAAGACTCTGAATAATGCCGCCGCTTATAGGCTTCTTCCTTTTTTGAGTTAATATTTATACAATGGGCCAAAAGCCATATGATGCTGCTGGTGCATTGACTGAGAATTATAAAAAATTAAAAGACTGATATCCACTTCCAATTCACTTAGGAAAGAGTTATTTCATTTCTTGAGAAGTTATTGCTAGAACCTTAGGTTTAGTTGTGCGTGTTTATATAATGATAATGGCAACAAGCTTAATGATTAATACAACTAAGCCAATGCTTTTATCAAAAGCAATTGATGACTTATTAATGCCACTTAAATTATTATTTATCCCAACACACGTAATTGTAATGATTATTTACATTGCTTTAAGATTTATTCCTACACTATTAGAAGAAGCTCAAAGAATTACTAAAGCGCAAGCTAGCAGGGGTGTTGACTTTAAAAACGGCAAGTTTAAAGACAAAGTTAAATCATTTACAACCTTAATTATTCCATTGTTTGTTACAGCCTTTTCAAAAGCAGAAGACTTATCAAATGCAATGGAAACAAGAGGATATAATCCTTATGCAAAGAGAACTAAATATAGATTAATTATTCCTACATGAAGAGATATATTCTTGGTGCTTATAGCAGCCTGAGCAATTACTTATGTAGTATTAGTTGATAAGCAAATTATAGCCACAAACAATGCTGCTTGATATGCTAATACGTTCTTTGCATTCTAAAAACAAATAAAAACATCAGCAAATTAAGTGCCGATGTTTTTATTTTTAACCTAGCTTTAAGCAGGCAATATTTTATTTACTGTGCTACTATCCAATTTTAATGAATCAGCTATTCTTTTTAGAGCAATTCTAATATCATCTAATAATTTAAATGCTTCCCTTGCTTTATCATAAAGTGGATTAAGCAACTTTAATTCTGAATTTTTTACTAATAAGTCTGTTTTACTAGTTAATTGGTCAAATAACTTTAGTAATTCAGGCTTATTTTTTAATTCATTTTTAATATTTTTAACACTTTCAGCATAATTCAATTTATTAGCTATTTCACGAAAAGCATTTAAGTAGTTCATAAATTCTCAAATCATACTATATGTAGCATGTGAGTGATTATGGTTTGAATTTACGCCAGTGTTTGAATCATAGTTTTTTATTAAGTCTGACTTAAATTGTGAGGGTTCAATTAAAGTTGATTTATCATAGTTTATTAATGAGCTATATACAACTCTAAAATCATCTTGGATTCACTCACTTCATTCTTTATTTGTAAAAAAGGTTGCTGATTGACTTAGTTGTGGATATGCATAGTAAATAATTTTTGAATTATCTTTAGAATCTTTATTATTAAAGTCATCAAAAAACTTATTTGAGTTATTTAATACTTGCACATTTAAATCATTTACTATTGCCACAAGCGCTTTAGTGATCTTAGCTGACTGTGAATTTTGTTCATAGTCAAAAAAGCTGTCTTTGACTGTTTTATAGGCCTGTTCGTCTTTTTTTACTAAGTCATAAAACTCTTGCATTTTCTTATCCATATCATAAGATGAGCTAGCATCAGCAACATTGTTGACTAAGTTCTCATATAAAGCCGCATTAAAGAAATTTTTTGTTTCGGAGTTATCTGAATGAAAAGAATTATTAACTTTTTTAGCTAAAAAATTGCTTTCAATCTTGTCAATTTTTTCTTTATATTGCTTTATTAGTTCGCTTACTGACTTAGTATTATTTTCGCCTTGATTGCTAGATTCTCCATTACATTTAGCTGATAAAGCCATAGGCAAGCTTAATAAAGGAGTTAAAAGCAAATATTTTTTTAATTTATTTTTCATAATATCTTTCTACATATTGAAGATTATTCAATAATATGTTTTAATTTAATAATTATAAAGTAAAAAAATGTACCTAACTATATGCTTTAATTCACAAACGCATAGCATTTTGTTAAATAAGTTTCCTAGAATAAGGAGAAGCAATGAAGCAATTTATAGTAATTGGAAATTGAAAAATGTATAAAACATTTACTGAAACATTAAACTTTTTTGATGAATTTGCAATAGAATACAAAAAATTTAGAAAAGCCAATCCACAATTAATTCCTTATATTGATAATAATGTTTTTGGTGTGGCTCCTTCACAATGTAATCTAACTGCTTATTTTACAAATAGAGTTCCTGAATTAAAATTATGCAGCCAAAATATGTCAAAAAATGAAGAAGGTGCTTTTACTGGTGAAGTTAGCGCCAGAATGCTACAAGATATCAATGTTTCATATGCTTTATGCGGGCACTCAGAAAGAAGAAGATATCACACAAATCATGAAAATGATGAATCCACGCACTTAAAAATTAAGCAATCAGTTAAGTATGACATTACTCCAATTATATGCATTGGCGAATCTAAGGAAGACAGAGATGCTGGTAGAACTGAAGCAGCTATTCATAAACAATTGCAAATTTTGCTAGATGAAGTTAATATTCATAAAGTTATTATTGCCTATGAACCAGTTTGGTCAATTGGCACTGGCATTACTCCAACTCCTGAAGAAGTTGAAAACGTGAGTGCATTAATTCATAAATTAACTAGCCCTGAAGTACCTGTTTTATATGGCGGAAGTGTTAATGAAAATAATATTAATGATTTTACCAAATTGCCTAATTTAAATGGCTTTTTGGTTGGTTCAGCTAGCTTAAAAATTGACAAATTTTTAAAGCTTATTTCTGTCAATTCTGACGGCATAATGCCTAAATAAAGAATACAAAAAAACTGAGTAGCAGCAGCAAGCTCTCTCAGTTTTTTTATTTTAGTTTGTTTTAGTAGCCGCCATGCGATTCTTTGCCTTCAACTATAGCAACTGATCTACTTGTACCAAATCTTGTTGCACCAGCTTCATGCATTTTGATCATATCATCTTTATTTGATATTCCACCAGCAGCTTTAATTAATAGTTTATCGCCGCAAACTGATTTCATTGTCTTAACATCTTCTAAACTAGCACTACGAGTTGAGAAGCCAGTTGATGTTTTGATAAATTCAGCTCCTGATTGCATAACTATTTCAGTTACTTTTTCTATTTCTTCTTTTGTTAAAAGTGCTGTTTCAACAATAACTTTTAACACATGGTCGCCACAAGCGTGTTTTACTACCATAATGTCTTTAAGCACATAGTCATAATCTTTGTCTTTTAGCTTGCCAATGTTAATAACCATATCAATTTCATCAGCACCAGCTTTAATTGCTTCAGCAGCTTCATAAGCTTTGCAATTTGTAAGCATTGCACCTAGCGGAAAACCTATAACTGATGTTATGCCAACATTAGAGCCCATTAATTGTTCTTTAACATATGGAACATATGATGAATTAACACATACAGTTTTAAAGCCATATTGCTTAGCTTCAGCTATCAATTTATCAATATCAGCTTTTGTAGCTTCTGCTTTTAAAAATGTGTGGTCAATCATTTTATTGTAATCAATTTTCATTTTATTCCTTTGTTTTAGCTATTTTAACCTATCAATAATGATTTTATTTTTTACTTTTTCTGAGCCTATTTTGTATGCACTTGATAGTTCTTTTTCTAATTCAGGATTAATCTCTTTTGATGAGTAAAGTGTAAATAGCTTATCGCCTTTTTTGATTGTTTCATTGGTCTTTTTGTGTAATGTTATGCCTGCTTCAAAATCAATTTTATCTTCTTTAGTAGCTCTACCAGCACCTAGTTTCATAGCTACAATTCCAAAAGCTAGTGCATCAAAAATTTCTAAGAAGCCGTCTTTATCTGCATAAATATCATATGAATATTTTGGACTTCAGAAAGAAGGGTTTTTAAGCGCTTCAACATCACCACCTTGCAAGGCAATAAATTCATAGAATTTTTCTAAAGCCTTACCATTTTTAATAACTTCATCAACAAGTTTTAAGCCTTCTT